>NZ_JAGTPI010000033.1:0-68067 GCF_021147825.1 Pseudomonas quasicaspiana | reverse complement strand
CCTGTGCAATGCCCGGTAGGAGCGAACTTGTTCGCGAGGCGGTGTGCCTGAAGAAACGCGTCAGACCCTTTCGGCAACAAGTTGCCTCCTACCTCCATAAGCGCTATGCCTGTGCAATGCCGAGGTAGGGGCGAAGGCTGATTCTGGTGAAGGTTTAACCTACAACGGCAGCGCCATATAAAACTGGGTGCCCTGCCCCGGTCTGGAATACACGCCCATCCGGCCGCCGTGCAGTTGCACGATCTCTTTGCACAACGCCAGGCCCAGCCCGGCACCGCCTTTCTTGCGCCCGACCTGGACGAAGGGTTCGAATATTCGTCCCTGCTGGCCGTAGGCAATACCTTCGCCGTTGTCTTCCACGCTAATGATGACCCGTTCGCCGTGACGCCGTGCCTGAAGGCGGATCAGCCCGTTTTCCGGGGTGTGGCGCAGGGCGTTGTCCATCAGGTTATCCAGCACCCGTTCAAGCTGGGCGCGGTCAGCATGCAGTCGAGGCAGTGGTTCCTGGGTCTCGATCGACAGGACAATGTTTTGCTCGTGGGCCTTTTCTTCGAAGCGTTGTCGCGCTTCTTCCAGCATGTCTTCGATGGACACAGGGGCCAACGTAAGCTTCTGTAAGCCGTTTTGGTAACGAGAGAAGTTCAGCAGGTCATTGATCAACTGCATCAAGCGCTGCATTTCTTCGTTGACTGTATCGAGCAGGTCCGACTCGCGGGAGTCTGGCGGGAATTTTGACCGTTCGCGGAACAGACCAAACGCCATGTGCATGCCAGTGACCGGCGTGCGCAGCTCATGAGATGCGCGCAAGACAAACTCGCTACGTACACGCTCGAATGCGCGCTGTTCAGTAACATCGTGAAGCACCATTACCGCCCCAAGAATGTGCCCCTTGGTGTGGCTGACGGGGGTCAGGCTGTAGGTGAGAAGCCGCGATTCCCCGTCGACCTCAATTGAGAGGTCTTCCGGCGCACGCTCAAGCGTTCCGCCGCGCAGGGTCAGGTACAACTGCTCGTCCAGTTCGGGGCGCTCCAAGGCCGCGCCGAGCCCTTGGCCAAGCTTGGGCTCTTCCCAGCCCAACTGACGTTGAGCCACCGGATTGAGGTGTTCCAGACGACCTTGGCGGTCGATCATCAACAACCCGTCGTCGATGCTGTCCAGCACAGCCTGCAAGCGCTGCTGACCCGCCAGGAGTTCATCGACGTTGGTGACCTGATGCTGACGCAAAGCTTCGGCCATGATCCCGAAACGTCGCGTCAGCAAATTCATTTCCGCGCCTGAAGCAATCGGCAGGGTCACCTCGAAGTTGCCCTTGCCGATGCTGTCCGCAGCTTTGGCCAAGGCCTCGATGGGGGCGCCGAAGCGACGAGCGATCCCGTGAGCGGTAATGAACCCGATGCACAGCACTGCAATGCCTACCAACCCAAGCAGACCTGCAACCCATAACGCCCGTTCGCGGGAATGGATTTCTACCTTGCTGATGTTGTCCAGCGATTGACGGTGGGCGACCAGCAAGTTATTGCGCAGGTTGTTGAACGCCTCAGTCAGTTCCGTGTTGTCGCGCATCGAACGTGCGGACTGGCGGGATGCTTCGTAAGCGTCGACGAATTTCTGATAATCCGCCCTGGCTTCGTGGAAGCCATTGTCGACGTTGTTGCGTTCATCGTTCTCGACGCCCTGCTCCAGCAATACCCGGAATTGATCCTGCAGTTTGCCCAGACGCTCAGAATTGGGCGTCTCATTGAGCATCATGACCAGTTGATCGCCCAGGTTTTGCCGAAGCTTCAGCCCGGTATCCAGGGTCACGAAATTCTGCTGGATCAACGACTCCTGCGAGCTCGCCATCTGCATCACGCTGACCAGACCAAGCACCAACCCCAACAACGCTACCGTTATCAATGCCGAAATGCTGAAGAAAAGCCTGGTGCGTAACTTCATCGCCAGTTTCATGCCGGGTTAGTCATAGGTTGTACTGCTTACGTTTTCGATACAGCGTGGAAGCATCGATGCCCAATGTCTTGGCGGCCTGATCGAGGGTGTCGCTGGTCGCGAGGACTGCGCCGATGTGGGCTTTCTCCAGTTCATCCAGGCTCAGCGCAGCTCCGACTCGCGGCGCGTTGCTGGTGGGTTGCTCAGCCATGCCCAGGTGAGCCACTTCAACCCGCTCTTGCGGGCAAATGATGCTGGCGCGTTCGATGACGTTGCGCAGCTCACGAATGTTGCCTGGCCAGCGGTAGTTCAGCAGCGCGGCTTTGGCTTCATCGCTGAAACCCCTGGCCGGGCGTGCGTAATCCTTGACGAAGCGTGCCAGGAAGCGATCCGCCAGAGTCAGGATGTCTTCCGTACGCTCGCGCAGCGCGGGGAGATTCAGGGTGATCACGTTCAGACGGTACAGCAGGTCTTCACGGAAGCGACCATTGCGCACCATGTCTTCCAGGTTCAGGTTGGTGGCCGCAAGAATACGGACATCGGCACGGCGAGTCACCGGATCGCCGACTCGCTCGTACTCCTTATCCTGAATGAAGCGAAGCAATTTTGGCTGCAATGTGAGGGGAAAATCGCCGATCTCGTCGAGAAACAGCGTGCCGCCGTCGGCCTGGTTGACGCGACCCAAAGTGCTCTCGCTCGCGCCGGTAAACGCGCCGCGGCTGTGACCAAACAGCTCACTCTCCATCAGCTCGGCAGTCAGCGATGGACAGTTGATGGTCACGCAGGATTTCTTGTTGCGCTTGCTCCAGCCATGAATGGCGCGGGCCAGTTCGCCCTTGCCGGTGCCTGACTCGCCCAGAATAAGAATGTTGGCGTCAGTAGTCGCCACCTGACGAGCTGTCTCCAGAATCGCCATCATCGAAGGGCTGTGGGAATCCAGGCCGTCCTTGGGTTTGCGAATTTCACCTTCCAGTACTTCCAGCCGGGCTGACAACTGGCGTACTTCCAGCTGTTTGGCGGTGGCCAGACGCAGTTGATCCGGGCTGCACGGTTTGACCAGGTAGTCAGCCGCACCGGCTTGAATGGCATCGACTGCTGTATCGACCGCCGAGTGAGCGGTGACGATCACTACCCGCATCCACGGAGCTTGAACGCGCATTTGCGCCAGTACATCGAGACCGTTGTCTTCGCCCAACCGCAAGTCCAGAAAGCACAGGTCGAAGACCTGGCGCTGCAGCAACGTTTCCGCTTGGGATGCGCTGTTGGCGGTGGCGACACTGTAGCCCTCATCTTCCAGGCAATAACGGAACGTGCGAAGGATCGCGGATTCGTCATCCACAAGCAGAATACGGCCCTGATTCTCAGTGGCTGCTTCCATTTTTCCTACGCTCCTTAATGAATTGTCTTGCGTTAGTGTCGGAATAATCGGGCAAGTTGCATGGTTGATTCTGATTGATTATGCGAGGGGGATGGTAGTTATCTGAGTGGTTTTGAGATAAATATCTGATTTTTATAAGAAATAATCTCTTTGTATACCTCGCGCCAGGCTTGCGGGCTTCAGTTGCATTTCATGTTGCACGGAGCCAGTTATGCCGATTCCTGCATGCTGCGCTGCGGCTATTTGCGATTCACGACGGCGTCCCGCTCGAATCCCGTTCCGCACTTCCTTGTCATTTGCTGATCAGACACAGGCAAGCCTCTGAATTGAGACGTATCTCCGGAGGACTGGCTCGAAACCCTTACACAGCTATGAAGATGGAGAACTGCCATGCACCCGCTGAAAAAGCTCGCTCTGGCCACAGCCACAATCACCGTGCTGGGCCTGAACCCTTTGATGGCCAGTGCTGCTCAGGGCGATTTGCCCAGCCAGCTCGCCGAAGCGCGTCAGGAAGGTTCGATCTGGACCGCATTCGCCCTCAACAAACATTTGAGTCCGTTCAAAATCGATGTCAGCGTCGAGCAAGGAACGGCTGTTCTGAAGGGCAAAGTTGAGAACCAGGTTGATCGTGAACTGGCCGAACGCATTGCGCTGGACACTAAGGGCATCGACAAGGTCGACAATCAACTGGAGATCGACCCCAATGTCGCTGCTGAGCCGGGCACCAAGGCCAATATGGCGCAGCGATTCGAAGACGCCACGCTGACGGCGACCGTGAAGTCCAAACTGCTTTGGAGCAGCGTCACTGAAGCACTCAACATTGATGTCGACGCCAAAGACGGTGTCGTGACGCTTAAAGGTCGTGCGCAAAGCCCGGAAGCCAAGGAAGTAGCCGGTAACCTTGCGACCAACACCGATGGTGTGGTCAGCGTCAATAATTTGATAAGCATCAGTGCTGCGGACTCCATTGCCTCACGGGTTGATCCGCAGGCGACAAGCCCGGCTGAAGACATCAGTGATGTATGGATTACCAGCAAGGTCAAATCCAGCCTGATCTACAGCCGTAATCTGGATGGCCTGAACATCAAGGTCGACACCAAAAGCGGTCTGGTCAGCCTTAACGGCATCGTTGCCAACTATGCGGAAAAAGAACTCGCCGTCGAGATCGCGCGAAATATCCGTGGCGTTAAAGGCGTGAATGCGGATGCCCTGAAAGTGATGACCCGCACGACCGGCTGATCAATGGGCTAGTACGTTCGTGCATCCTGCACGACCCGTCAGGGCTGATCGTGCAGGATGCTACCAGCATAATTATTTTAGCGTTTTTAAGTTATTGATTTATAAGGTTATTTGTTTGAATTGAAAGCTGGCATGCAGGCTGCAATATCTTGTTTATAGAAGCCGTGAAAACCCCGGCAACAAGATCAAGTTTGACAGCCCCACGTGGTGTCAGGAGCAACCAGATGAACCGCCAGCGTCTTACTCAATTGCGTATTTCGCCTCTGCACATTCAGCAGGCTTTGTTCGCCAGCCTGGCGCTGATGGTCACTCTGATTGCAATTCAGCTGTTTCAGCATTGGGAAAATTCCCGCGAATCTGCACAAATCAAACAGCAATTCACTTACAGCCAGACTTACAACAGCCAGACGTACAGCAACGCCAGTGCGTCGATGGCTCGCGATACCGCGCTGAGTCTCACGCCGGTTGATCGTAAAGCGCCTGCAAGTGAAGCGCCGCACCAGCAAACCTGGGTTTTTTGACCCGCAGCAGTAGCAGCAGTAAAAGCAGCATCCATTAAAAGCAGATAAGGAGATTCATCATGTTGAGTTGGGCAATCACGTTTCTGATCATCGCCATCGTCGCCGCCGTTCTTGGTTTCGGTGGTATCGCCGGCACCGCAACCGGTATCGCGAAGATCCTTTTCGTCGTATTCCTGGTTATGTTCGTGGTCTCGTTCTTCTTTGGCCGTCGCGGCCGAGGTTAAACATGCGCACGTCTCTGCACTCAATCGCAGCCGCCCTGTTAATGGGCGGCAGCGCAATGGCGATGGCTGCCAATGACGCCCAGTCTCGGGTCAATCAGTTATTGGGATCTGACCCCGAGTACCGGTCTACCTGGAGTTCAGTGATCAAGAAGGAGGAGCGTTTGCCCGACTGGGTGATCAATCTCTCCGGTGCCAGCGAGCAGCAGATGACCGCTGTGACCGAAGACAAGAAGCCGTATCTGGTCGGTCCTTTGTGTGAAAAAGCTGAAACCTGCAAGAGCCAGCGTCTTCTCGTGGCGTTCAGCCTCGACAAAGATGAAGCCTATGCATTGTTGGTAGATGTGCCAGCTGGCCTGCCTTCGGACAAGTCGCCGACACGTCACGCAACTTACCGTTATCTGGGTGAACCGGATGAGGGAATGCAAGGCATGCTCCAGGAACAGCTCCGCAAGGATCCGAACTGGTACTGATTCACGGTATTCGAGAACAGAGAGCATTCATGTTCGGGGTGCTCTTTAGCTACGCGGTTCGAGAAGAACCGCGTATGACCAGGGGGCCGGGACGCTTTGATCGTTTGGATCGGAGTGACCTAGGAGTACAGGGAGTGCTTCCGAGGAGGGCCGGGTCAGGAAGAACCGCGACGCAATTCCATGATTGTAATCTCGAATATTCGGGAAACGGTCGGCTGTCTTGCGTTGCGTTTTATCATTTCAACTTGCATTAGATGCATGTCCGAGCATCCGACAAATCTTGTACGAATTGTCTGCTTTTCATCCCCTCCGTTTACCTGCTGATTTCCTGTTTTAAATTTCTGAATGGCCTGTAGAGGGCGAATTAGCCACCTTTGAGCCGATTCGCGGTACGTTCTGGTCGTTTTCAGGCATGTTTTCTGTCGCTTGCATTATGCCGATTCGGCATGGGGTAGTCGTTTACGGCATTAGACGTCGCGCCCATGCGTGGGAATAGTTGCGCCTTTTTTCGTCAGCTAAAGAGCCGGATGCTCGCTTGCTGCATCTACTCGGCACTGCTCTGAACGGTAACCGATGTCTCGCCGCTGCTGTGGATCAGCAAAGTCGTGCATGTGTGCTTAGAGAAGTGCGAGCCACTTGAAAAAAGGTAACGACATGAAGAAGGCAAAGCTGAGCCTGGCATGGCAGATCCTTATCGGTCTGACACTCGGGATCGCGCTGGGCGCGCTACTTAACCACTTCAGTGCAGAGAAGGCCTGGTGGATCAGTAACATCCTTCAACCGGCGGGCGATATCTTTATCCGCCTGATCAAAATGATCGTCGTACCGATTGTGGTTGCCTCGCTGGTCGTAGGGATTGCAGGGGTTGGCGATGCCAAGAAGCTGGGGCGTATTGGCCTCAAGACCATCCTCTACTTCGAAGTCGTCACGACCATCGCGATTCTGGTTGGACTGGTGCTGGCCAACGTTTTCCATCCCGGCACCGGTATCGACATGAGCAGCCTGGGTACTGACGACATCTCGAAGTACATGGCGACCACGGCAGAAGTGCAGCATGACCATGCTTTCATCTCCACACTCCTGAACCTGATCCCTTCCAATATCTTTGCGGCCCTTGCCCGTGGCGATATGTTGCCGATCATCTTCTTTTCGGTGATGTTCGGTCTCGGTCTGGCGAGCCTGGACGCTGAGGTGCGTGAGCCGGTGCTGAAGGTATTCCAAGGCGTGTCGGAAACCATGTTCAAGGTCACTCACATGATCATGAACTATGCGCCCATTGGTGTATTTGCCCTGATCGCTGTGACCGTCGCTAAATTCGGTTTCGCCTCACTGCTGCCATTGGCCAAGCTGGTGATTCTGGTTTACTTCGCCATCGCCTTCTTCGCGTTCGTGGTGCTTGGCCTGATTGCTCGTCTGTTCGGTTTCTCGGTGATCAAGCTGATGCGCATCTTCAAAGACGAGCTGATCCTGGCCTACTCCACCGCCAGCTCCGAAACCGCCCTGCCGAACGTGATCAGAAAGATGGAGGCCTATGGCGCGCCGAAGGCGATCTGCAGCTTTGTGGTACCGACCGGTTACTCGTTCAACCTCGACGGTTCGACCCTTTATCAAAGCATCGCGGCGTTGTTCATTGCTCAGTTGTACGGCATTGATCTGTCCATCGGCCAACAGTTGATGCTGGTTCTGACATTGATGGTGACCTCCAAAGGTATCGCTGGCGTGCCAGGCGTTTCCTTTGTGGTGCTGCTTGCGACGCTGGGCAGTGTGGGTATTCCGCTGGAAGGTCTGGCATTCATTGCCGGTGTCGACCGCATCATGGACATGGCGCGTACCGCATTGAACGTGATCGGCAACGCGTTGGCTGTACTGGTCATCTCGCGTTGGGAAGGCATGTATGACGATGCCAAAGGTGAGCGCTACTGGAATTCCCTGCTGCACGCGCGCAGCAAGGAAGCGATCCCGGGCGCTGAGCCGGTGTCGTCGAACAACGCATAAATGCTCCCGACAGGCTGCAAGTGACCTCAAACTCACGCACGACCGGTAGGACCGAATTCATTCGGGAAGGCGGTGCTTCAGGCGGTACATGTGCATTGGATGTACTGGCCTCATCGCGAATGAATTCGCTCCCACTGGGATTGGGTTCACAGGCCAACATAGGGTCATCCCATAGGTTACGCACGACCGGTAGGACCGAATTCATTCGGGAAGGCGGTGCTTCAGGCGATACATGTGCAGTGGATGTACCGGCCTCTTCGCGAATGAATTCGCTCCTGTCGGGATTTGGGGTCACACGGCAACATAGGGTCATCCCACAGGTTTCGTATAGCGCCAACACACCCCGGCATGCCGGGGTTTGTTGTTTCTGGCTAGGCCTGTGCCATGGCGTCGTTGAGTGATTTTTCCAGCTGCGCCTTGTAGCGCAGGTACAGGATGGTTTGTCCGCGGGTGTCGTCCAGTAAACCGGAAAGGTCAAGGTCGGTGATGTAGCAGCGATAGCGTTCGGGCTCGGTGCGTCGCTCAAGAATCTGTCGGGCCACGACGCTGAACAACTGATCACCATGCTCCAGCTCGGAGAACTCGTTGTTATCGCAGTACAGCGTCACGCTTACCTGACCGGGTAATGCCTGTTCGACAATCGCCTGCACGTCGTAGAAGGGCTTGCTTGCGGCAGTTGGCGCACTGCGTGGTTCGATGCGTCGGGCTCGCCCTGCGCCAGATGGCAAGACCTGGTAATAAAGCGTTTCGAGGAAAGCGACCGCCGTGGTATCGCCCACAGGCAGCATCCCGGTGCGGCGATAAACCAACGCCTGGAAGAAACGCTGCAGGGGCTGCAACAGGCTCAACTCATCGTGAAAAGGCAGACGCTGATGCCAGAGCGCATTGTGTTCATCGAGTGCGTAGAGATCGGCCTCATTTTCGTTGACCCTGTAAAACACTTGAATGCATTCGGGCTGGCCATGGGGCAGGATCAGCGCCAGATCGTGATCGCTCAGGGCGTGCGGATCCAGGTGCAGAGGGCTGTAGCGCGGTAGCTCTTCACCCAGATATTCGAACAGTCCCGAAAGACTATTGATCACCACATGAGTGACTGGCTGGGTCGGCACCATTTCCAGTACGTGGTATTGCTGTTGCACCTGGATCAGGTAGCGATGGTTCAGGCGTGAGGCATGCAGCAGTTGCGCGGTGGCCACCAGCTCTTCAACCCGCTGGGCGATGGCGGGAGCGCGGTTGTGGCAGAAGCAACGCACACTCACCACAGGTTGCGCCGCGCCCTCGGGCAAATTACTGAGTAGCTCGCTCAGGCAGTCGAGCAGCGCATGAACGCCGTCATATCGGCTGACGAGGATTTCGTTCCAACTGTTCAGCGTGATCTGATCCAGAGTCAGTACGAGGTTTTCCCTGACCCCCGCATAACTCAGCGAATCGGTTCGCTCGGTCGTCATCAGGATGTTCAGATCCCGATGGTGACTGAGTGGATCAACCCCGACGTTGACCAGCAAAAGAATCTCTCTGGGCACCGCAGGGCTTAGCAGGCGTTCTTCGCTGACCACCTGGAGCGGAACAGGGATCTGCTGTTGCAGCGCCCCGAGCAGATTGAACAGCTCGAATTCGCTCAGGTCGCTGCTGCCCGGATGCAGCGCCAGGCGTGTGGTGCTGTCGATCACATTGTTGCGATGGCACCAGGTCAGCAGGTCCAGCAACTCGCGGCTGCGCTTGATTGGCGAGAAGTCGATCCATTCATGAGCGCCCAGACTGCCGTTATACAGAGCCCACTGAGTTTTACCCGGCTCGCGCTTATTGGGTGACTGCACCAGCGTCAGCGTGTCTTCCGCCAGATCGGGAGCGATGCCCGGATTGATGAACTCAACTTTGCCTGCCTTGCGCTCGAATGCGGCGTACAACCTGCGGCCTAGTATATTCAGGTCCCGGGCGTTGGCCGAGCTGGCGACGTTTTGCTGGCGGGCGAGCTGGGTCAGAAAGCGATAGCTGTAGTTGAGTTCGTTGACCAGTGCGCGGCGCTCATGGGCGACCTGGCGCACCTTCCACTGACTGCGGCTGTCGAGCAGGAGTAATTGGCGTTCGTCCCAGCCCCACTCCCGCGTCAGTCTTTCCAGTAACTGCCGCTGCCAGCTGGTGTTGCGCAGCCGCGAAGTCCCGGTCAGCTTTTTATTCACTTTCAAATACAGGCTGCGGCGTACCAGCTCCAGTCGTTCCAGTTCGCCGCGCTGGATCAGATACTCCTCAATACGCCGATACACGACCATGTATGGATCCAGCTCATCCAGATCCACCCGATTGGCGAACACCGCTTTCTTGAAGCGCAGGCTCAGGCAGCGGACCTTGGGGTGTTCGCTGGCATACACCTCAGTCAACAGCAGTTTGAGCACCGACTTATAGGGTGACTCGATGCCCTTGAACAATTGCCACAGGCCGGCACCGAGAAACTCTCCGGGCGGAATAAGCGCCATATGGCCCAGGTCGAGCACTTCATCATCGCGGATAAAGCGTTTCGACAGCAGCGTATGGGTGTACTCGGCGTAGCGCTGTTCTTCATAGCTCGGCACCAGCCACCACATGGGCGTGCGACCCGCGAGCCAGATGGCGGTGCGGTAGAACTCGTCCAGCAACAGATAGTGCTGCGTGCTGCCGCAGTTGTCCGAACTGAGCTGCGTATCGCGCTCACCTGCAGCGAAACGCTGCAGGTCGATCAGGAAAAAGTGCGCTTCTGCACCCTGACTGGCGGCCCACACTTCCAGCGCCTGACACTTCTTGTGCAGCTCGGCGGCTTCGTCTGCATTCAGCTCTGAGTCATGACAAACCCAGACATCCATGTCGCTTTCTTCAGCTTGCGCGAAGGTACCCAGGCTGCCCATCAGAAACAGACCGTGAATGGGGTTGCGCGCATTGCCACGCCGGGCTTTGTACGAGAACGACCGGGTCAGGCGTTGGGCTTCGGCCAGCGCCAGGCTACTGGGCTCGTATTGGGACACGCCCGCAGGCGTGCTGCCGGATACATAACCGGGCAACAGCGGATGGTTGACGTGAAAAAACAGCGGCAGCAAATTCAATACGGTTTGCTGGCGATTCGACAGCCCCTCGAGGGCACGCGCAAGCCGCCCGCTGTTCAAAGTCAGGAAACGGTTACGGAGCTGGGAAAGCACCTTACGGTCGATGCCTTCATCCAGGTCAGGACGGATTTCGGAATTACGCGTCATTGCAACTCAAACCGGATGCCGGGCTCGAAAGGGGCGGCGTGGAAGTAGTGAGTCAGACGTCGGGCAGGACGACGTGAGAGCCTGAAGCTTTCAGTCCGTTTATTGTTCTGGCGCCAACTTTTTACTATCGGCGCAGATTTTCATAAATGAAGGGCCCGTCAGACCTTTTTCGGAATGCGGGCCCTGGCGGCGATCAAGCGGCTTGTTTGGCAACGTTCAGAATAGTCAGCAGGGACTGGGCATGTTCGGCGGCTTCCAGTCCGAGACTGGTCAGGTATCCGCCATCGACCTGAGTGGTCAGGCCTTTTTCGAAGAGTCTTTTAGCAGCCGCAACAGCAGTCGGAGCGGCCACGTGATGGACTTTGAGTCCTTCAAGGGTATTGCCCAGATTGAAGAGTGCGAGGATTTCCAGTTCGGCAACCAGCTCAGGGGTATACGACATAGGTGCTCCAGACTTTTTCTAGTAATACGCCTCACTGGCTGGCGGAATCCTGGAATCAACGTGTCTGTGCTGCGCTCGTCGGTTCTGGATGACCGTTAAAGCCGGCTCGGCGTGGAAGCCTCGTCGTTCTAGCGGCAGCGAGGCATTTGCAGTGTAGACCTGGTCTGGGGATTTTGCCGAGCCTGATTTTCTGAGGTGTCGCCACCGGCCGTCAGTTGGCCGGTGCGCGCGTCAGCTCATGCCTCTGGCGGTAACTCAGGCAAGGCACGCAAGGCGGTTTCATACCATTCGGTGTTGAACGGACGGTCTTCTTCCAGCAGTGCGTCAATTTCGATAGCCAGAACATGGGCCATCAACTGCAGGATTTCTTCACGCTCATAGCCCACCAGCGTCAGCTTGTTGAACGTCGCTTTGGCGGCAGGAGGGTTGTCGCTTTCAATCTGATTTTCGATAGCCTGAACCAGGGTCGATTCAGCGAATTCTTCTTCATCGTTGTCGAGAGTGTCGGTCATGGGGTGTTTCCTTGAGAATTTTTAGTCGGAGCGGATAAATGTGATGGTTAGCCGCGGTCCCTGTGGGAGCGAGGCTTGCCCGCGATGAACGATAACGCGGTATTACTTCAAACCGCGGCGTTCCAATCGCGAGCAAGCTCAGCTCCCACAAAGGAGAGGTGATTAACGCGCAGCGAGTAACGCCTGTCCGCGAACCACTGCAGCCTTGACCTGTGCCGGAGCGGTGCCGCCGATGTGATCACGGGCGTTGACCGAACCTTCCAGGGTCAGCACGGCAAACACGTCCTGCTCGATCTGATCGCTGAATTTGCGCAGTTCTTCCAGGCTCATTTCAGCCAGGTCCTTGCCGCTTTCAACGCCATATTTCACTGCATGGCCGACGATTTCGTGGCAATCACGGAATGGCAGGCCACGGCGCACCAGATAGTCCGCCAGGTCTGTCGCCGTGGAGAAACCGCGCAGCGCCGCTTCGCGCATAATGGCGTGCTTGGGCTTGATCGCCGGGATCATGTCGGCAAAGGCACGCAAGGAGTCGCGCAGCGTGTCGGCGGCATCGAACAGTGGCTCCTTGTCTTCCTGATTGTCCTTGTTGTAGGCCAGTGGCTGGCCCTTCATCAAGGTCAGCAGGCCCATCAGGGCGCCGAATACGCGGCCGCTTTTGCCACGCACCAACTCCGGTACGTCAGGGTTTTTCTTCTGCGGCATGATCGAGCTGCCGGTGCAGAAACGATCCGGTAGATCGATGAACTGGAACTGGGCGCTGGTCCACAGCACCAGCTCTTCCGAAAAGCGCGACAAATGCATCATCGCGATGCTGGCGGCCGAGCAGAATTCGATGGCGAAGTCACGATCCGAAACGCTGTCCAGCGAGTTACCGCCGACGACGTCAAAGCCCAGCAGTTTGCAGGT
This sequence comes from Pseudomonas quasicaspiana, assembly GCF_021147825.1. Classification (NCBI taxonomy): domain Bacteria; kingdom Pseudomonadati; phylum Pseudomonadota; class Gammaproteobacteria; order Pseudomonadales; family Pseudomonadaceae; genus Pseudomonas; species Pseudomonas quasicaspiana. The sequence continues at coordinate 55,230 of NZ_JAGTPI010000033.1, read as the reverse complement.
CAGTTCGCGATCAATCGGGTAAGTCGTACCGGCCAGTGCTGCGCTGCCCAACGGCATGCGGTTCAGGCGCTTGCGGCAGTCGACCAGACGCTCGTAATCGCGACTGAGCATCTCGAACCACGCCAGCATATGGTGACCGAATGTGACCGGTTGCGCGGTCTGCAAATGGGTGAAGCCCGGCATGATGGTGTCGGACTCACGCTCTGCCTGACCCAGCAGGCCCTGTTGCAGGCGAGTGATTTCCGACAGGATCAGGTCGATCTCGTCACGCAGCCACAGGCGGATATCAGTTGCCACCTGGTCGTTACGGCTGCGACCTGTGTGCAGTTTTTTACCGGTGATGCCGATGCGGTCAGTCAGACGCGCCTCGATATTCATGTGCACGTCTTCCAGATCGACGCGCCACTCGAAGCTGCCCGCTTCGATCTCGGTCTGGATAGTCTTCAAGCCGTCAATGATGGTGTCGCGTTCGGCATCGGTGAGAACGCCGACCTTGGCCAGCATCGTCGCGTGGGCGATGGAGCCCATGATGTCGTGGCGATAAAGGCGTTGGTCGAAGGTGACGGAGGCCGTGAAGCGCGCGACGAAGGCGTCGACGGGTTCACTGAAGCGGCCGCCCCAGGACTGGTTGGTCTTGTCGGTGCTCATGGATTCGCTCGTGATCTGCTGAAGAATGACATGCCCGCGTCTGCTCGCCGGGCACTCGCGATCATAACAGGTTGGCATTTTTTTATTTGCGGGCAGCTTGCCGCACAGCCCCGCACAGTCGAGACTGGGCTGATGCGAAATAGCTTATTGAAACAACCCTCGCCCAAAGGGCCTGGCAAAGAGTTTTTCCTCCCTGAGCTGTGCCTTCCGCAAGCGCTGTTGGTACTGGTCCTGCTCGCCGAATTATTGGTTCTGGTGTTGGTGCTGGTCGAACCCATGCGTCCGGGCTTTGATTGGGTGCGGCTGGCGCTCATGTCGTTGTTCGTGCAGTGGATTGTGCTCTTGTCAGCGGCTTTGTTGTGCGGGCTTCGACCGTGGCTGGCACGCTTGCCTGCGGGGCGTGCGGGGGTATTCGGTTGTTTGCTGGTTGTGGCGATTACCCTGCTCTGCACGGCAGTCACCGACGTTTGCCAACTGACCGGCAGAGTGACGTTTGGCGTGATGGTCGAGCGCTACGTACGTTATGGCCTTATCGCGCTGATCATGTCGGCCCTGATGCTGCGCTACTTTTATTTGCAGAGTCAGTGGCGCAAGCAGCAGCAGGGCGAGTTGCGTGCGCGCATCGAATCGCTGCAAGCGCGTATCCGGCCGCATTTTCTGTTTAATACCCTGAACAGCATCGCGAGCCTCGTGGCGACCAATCCGGTCAAGGCCGAGCAGGCGGTGCTGGATCTTTCCGACCTTTTTCGGGCCAGCCTGGCCAAGCCGGGAAGCCTCGTCACCTGGCGCGATGAGCTTGAGTTGGCAAAACGATATTTATCGATTGAGCAATATCGTCTTGGCGAGCGTCTACAGTTGGACTGGGTGATCAGTGGAATTCCAGACGACCTTCCAATTCCCCAGCTAACCTTGCAGCCACTACTCGAAAACGCTTTGCTTTATGGGATTGCACCTCGGGTCGATGGAGGTGTCGTAAAGGTAGAAGCAGATTATGAAAGGGGGGAGTTCATATTGTGTGTAAGCAATCCCTATGACGAAGTTGCCAGTCGGCAGACTTCCAACGGCACTCAGCAAGCACTGGTAAATATCGGTGCGCGCCTCACGGCACTTTTTGGTCCGCACGCGAGTCTGAGCGTGGAGCGCCGTGACGGTCGTCACTACACCTGTCTACGCTATCCTTGTGCGAGACTCACGCAGGAAGCCAGAGCTATATGAATGTCCTGATCGTTGATGACGAACCCCTGGCCCGCGAACGGCTTAGCCGGATGGTCAGTGAAATTGAGGGTTATCGGGTTCTGGAACCCGGTGCGTCCAATGGCGAAGAAGCCTTGGCGCTGATTGAAAGCCAAAAGCCGGATATCGTTTTGCTGGATATCCGCATGCCAGGCATTGATGGCCTGCAAGTCGCTGCCAGATTGTGCGAGCGGGAAACCCCGCCTGCTGTCGTCTTTTGTACTGCGCACGACGAATTTGCCCTTGAAGCTTTCCAGGTCAGCGCGGTCGGCTACCTGGTTAAACCTGTGCGGCCTGAGCATTTGATTGATGCCCTGAGAAAAGCCGAGCGCCCAAACCGCGTGCAGTTGGCGGCCATGACGCGCCCTGCGGCAGAAAGCGGCAACGGACCACGCAGCCACATCAGTGCACGGACCCGTAAAGGTATCGAGTTGATCCCGCTGGATCATGTGATCTATTTCATCGCTGATCACAAGTACGTCACCTTGCGCCATGAAGGGGGCGAAGTCCTTCTGGATGAGCCTTTGAAGGCACTCGAAGATGAATTCGGCGACCGTTTTGTGCGTATCCATCGCAACGCACTCGTTGCCCGTGAACGTATCGAGCGTCTGCAACGCACGCCTCTGGGGCATTTCCAGTTGTTCCTCAAAGGCCTCAATGGCGATGCCTTGATCGTCAGCCGTCGGCATGTGGCGGGTGTGCGCAAGATGATGCAGCAGCTGTAAAGCGGATTGAAATGCTATTCCTGTGGGAGCGGTGCTTGCCCGCGATAAGGCTGGACGTGATCTAAAGTGAACCGCGTCCAGCCTTATCGCGGGCAAGCACCGCTCCCACAATGTGTTCCAAGTCAAGAACTCACTGCTGGGATGATGCGTTGCACTGGTGCGACGACAGAGCACTGAGCCGTTTTTCCTGAACTGTTATCATCCGTTGCAACTACTACCCTGTACGGATTGATACATGTCCTCTCGCGAAATCCGCATTGCCACCCGCAAAAGTGCGTTGGCCCTCTGGCAAGCCGAATACGTCAAAGCCCGCCTGGAGCAGGCTCATCCGGGGCTGGTCGTGACATTGGTGCCGATGGTTAGCCGTGGCGATAAGTTGCTTGACTCGCCCCTGTCGAAAATCGGCGGTAAAGGGCTTTTCGTCAAGGAACTGGAAACAGCTCTGTTGGAGGATCGCGCGGACATCGCGGTGCATTCCATGAAAGATGTGCCCATGGACTTCCCGCAAGGCCTTGGCCTGTTTTGCATCTGCGAGCGTGAAGACCCGCGAGATGCGTTTGTCTCCAACCAATTCGCCAGCCTTGAGGCGTTGCCCGCTGGCAGCATTGTCGGCACCTCCAGCTTGCGTCGCCAGGCTCAGTTGCTGGCGCGTCGTCCTGATCTGAAAATTCATTTCCTGCGCGGCAACGTCAATACCCGTCTGGCCAAACTCGATGCGGGCGAGTACGACGCGATCATTCTTGCTGCAGCGGGTTTGATTCGCCTCGGGTTCGAAGACCGGATCACCGCAAGCATCAGCGTCGACGACAGCCTGCCAGCCGGTGGCCAGGGTGCAGTGGGTATCGAATGCCGCAGCGTCGATGCTGAAATTCACGCCCTGCTTGCGCCGTTGCATCACGATGCAACCGCCATCCGGGTGGTTGCCGAGCGCTCGCTGAACAAGCACCTCAACGGTGGCTGCCAGGTGCCCATCGCCTGTTACGCCGTGCTTGAAGGTGAGCAGATCTGGTTGCGCGGTCTGGTGGGCGATCCGTCAGGTGCATTGCTGTTGCGTGCCGAAGCGCGTGCGCCACAGGCTGATGCTCAGGCGCTGGGTGTTCAGGTTGCAGACGCACTGCTGGAGCAAGGCGCAGAAGACATCCTGAAGGCTGTTTACGGCGTGGCGGAACGAGAATGAGTGGCTGGCGACTGCTGCTGACCCGTCCGGCAGATGAGTCTGCCGCGTTGGCGCAGACTCTGGCTGACGCCGGGGTGTTCAGCAGCAGCTTGCCATTGCTCGATATTGAGCCGCTCCCGTCCAGTCCCGAGCAGCACGCTCTGGTTCAGGATCTGGACCTCTACAGCGCCGTGATTGTGGTCAGCAAACCCGCTGCGCGCCTTGGTTTGAAACTGGTTGCACAGCTCTGGCCGCAGACCCCCATCCTGCCCTGGTTCAGCGTCGGTGCAGGCACTGCGCAAATTCTTCAGGACTATGGCCTGGATGTCAGCTGGCCCGAGAGCGGCGACGACAGTGAGGCGCTGCTGGATCTGCCCAGGTTGCAACAATCCATCGCCATACCCGGCTCGCGCGTGTTAATCATGCGCGGTGAAGGCGGCCGCGAGTTGCTCGCCGAGCGTTTGCGCAGTCTTGGCGCCAGTGTTGATTATCTGCAACTCTACACACGTAACCTGCCCTATTATCCATCGTCGACGCTGGCTCAGCGTATCCAGGCGGAACGCTTGAACGCGGTAGTGGTCAGCAGTGGGCAGGGTTTTGAACACTTGCGTCAGTTGGCGGGCGATGCCTGGCCTGAGCTGGCGCGTTTAACTATATTCGTGCCGAGCCCACGTGTTGCCGACATGGCGCGCGAAGCCGGAGCCCGAACAGTTCTGAATTGCCGCGGCGCCAGCGCTGCGGCTTTGCTGGCAGCGTTACGGGAACACCCCGGGCCTGCCCCTCAGGCGTATTGATCGACGTGCTCTCTTTACCGATTACGCCCAAATGCAAAGGATGGATACGTGAGCGAAACAGCCTTGCCTAAAGATGATTCCGAATCTGTGCTGACACCACCGACACCCGACCCATTGCGCCCTGAGCGTCCGGCCGGACGCAGCAACGGGCTGGTGGTGCTGGCTTTGTTATTTGGCGTTGCTGGCATCGCCGTCGCCGGTTGGGGGGTATGGCAACTGCGCGCTGTTCAGGCGAGCCATCAACTGCAACGCACTCAAATGCAGGATATCGCCGCGCAAACCCTGACATTGCAAACCAGCGAGAAACAGCTCTCCGAGCGGCTGGCGCAATTGCCTCCTGCCGATGAGCTGGAAGAGCGTCGGCGTCTGGTTGCACAGTTGCAAGGCGATCAGCAACGCTTGAGCCAGCGGCTGGAAACCGTACTCGGTGCCAGCCGCAAGGACTGGCGTCTTGCCGAGGCCGAGCATTTGCTGCGTCTGGCGAGCTTGCGCCTCTCTGCATTGCAGGACATCAACAGCGCTCAGGCGTTGGTGCAGGGCGCTGACGAGATTCTTCGCGAGCAGGATGATCCAGGTTCCTTTGCCGCCCGTGATCAACTGGCGAAAAGCCTGGCGTCGCTGCGCAGCATCGATCAGCCGGACCGTACCGGTCTGTTCCTGCAGCTTGCAGCGTTGCGTGATCAAGTCGCCCAACTCAATGAGCTGGCCCCGGAATACAAAGACAAGGGCGAGTCGCTGCTTGGATTGACCGATGGCAAAAGCGAAGACAGCCATCTGGTGCAGTGGTGGAATGAGATCTCCCACTACATTCGCATCGATTTCAACGCCGACAAAAATATTCGTCCCTTGCTGGCCGGACAAAGCCTTACCCAGGTTCGCCTCGCGCTGAGCCTGGCGCTCGAACAAGCGCAATGGGCAGCCCTGAATGGCCAGCCACAAGTGTTTGAACATGCACTTGCCGAAGCCAAAGAGGTGTTGCGCACCAACTTCAATCAAGATGATTCCCAGAGCAAGATGCTATCCGCACGTCTGGACGAGCTTTCCAAACAGCCGGTTTCGGTGATGACTCCTGATCTCGCCCAGAGCCTCAGTGCCGTTCAGGCCTATCTTGAGCGGCGTCATGCCTCGGCCGGTGCGCCGGCAGCCGTGAAAAGCCAACCTGCTGAAGCCCGCGAGGGGACCAGCCCATGAAACGTGCCTATGTGCTGTTGTTCATCGCAATCGCCGTAGCTGCGGCGATTGGTGTGGCGATTGCCGAGCATTCCGGCTACGTCCTGATTGCCTATAAAAACTTCCGCTACGAATCCAGTCTGTGGGCCACATTGGGCCTGTTGTTTGCCATCTGGCTGGTGCTTGTCGTGGTGCGTCTGCTGGTCCGTCTGCTCACGACGTCCGGTTCGGTCGCAAATCCATGGTCGCGGCGCAATCGCACCCGACGCATTCAGGTGGCGATCGAGCAAGGTCAAATGGATCTGGTCGAAGGCCGCTGGGCCAGCGCACAGCGCCATTTGCATCGTGCCGCCGAATCAGAGCCGCAGCCCTTGCTGTATTACCTCGGTGCGGCTCGCGCCGCCAACGAGCTAGGCCATTACGATGAGAGCGACAGCTTGCTCGAGCGCGCCCTTGAACGTCAGCCTCAAGCAGAGCTGGCGGTTGCTCTGAGCCACGCCCAGTTGCAGCAGGACCGTGGCGACAGCGATGGCGCGTTGGTGACATTGCAGGCCATGAACGAACGCCATCCTCACAACGCGCAAATTCTGCGTCAGCTACAGCGGCTGTATCGCGAGCGCGGTGAATGGTCTGCGTTGATCAAACTCATGCCTGAACTGCGGAAAGACAAGGTTCTGCCACCGCAGGAGCTGGCGGAACTGGAGAAACGCGCCTGGGGTGAAAACCTCACGCTGGCGGCCTACCGCGAGCATGATGAAAACGGTAGCTCCGCGGGGTTGCCCGGTCTCGATAGCGCCTGGAAAGGCTTGACCTCGGCGCAACGTCAGGAGCCGCAACTGGTGCTGGCTTATGCCGAGCAGCTGCGCCGGTTAGGCGCAGACGCACAGGCCGAAGAGGCGCTGCGTGCTGCGCTTAAACGTGAGTACAACAGCCACCTCGCTCGTCTGTACGGTCTGGTGCGCGGCAGCGATCCTTCACGGCAGCTTCAAACCGCAGAGGGCTGGTTGAAAAACCATCCTGATGATCCGAGCCTGCTGCTGACCCTGGGTCGGCTGTGCCTGCAAAGCAGTTTGTGGGGCAAGGCGCGGGACTATCTGGAAACCAGCCTGCGATTACAGCGCAATCCGGAAACCTGTGCAGAGCTGGCGCGTCTGCTTGGCCAATTAGGCGAGACCGAGCGCAGCAACCAGCTCTTCCAGGAAGGCTTGGGCTTGCTTGACGAGCGACTGCTGGCACGACCACTCCCCGCCTTGGCAGGCTGATCAAACAGCCAGGATCTCTGGCTGCTTGAGATGTGTTTTGGCCGCCTATGTAGGAAAAGTCTTTCCTGTTTGCTTTTTGTAGGCAATGTCCTTCAAGAGATCGTGATGAAGCGTGCATCCATCGTCTGCAAATGCCCACCTAAACAGGGACGTATCCTTACGCTGGTGCCTTGAAAGGGTTGAGCGCTTTCACTACCGTAACTGCCTTCGTCTCTGGTTACGGATTTGCCATGCAACTGGCTCGCACACGCTCCCTGTTTTTTCTGGTGTTTATTGCCTGTGCAATGATCGTCGGCTCTGTTGTTTATCTGCAGTGTGTTGTCGTCGGGCTCTCACCTTGTGTGCTTTGTCTGTGGCAGCGTGCCGTCTTCGTGGCCAGTGGTCTTGTGGCATTGATCGCTACAATCCATGCGCCAGGCCGGGCAGGATGCGGGGCTTACAGTGCTGTCATCCTGCTGCTCACCTTGTCGGGTGCGGCAATAGCCGGTGGGCAAGTCTGGCTGCAGACGGCAACCATCGACCAGACCGCAGAGGTGATTGCGCAGGTCGAACGGCTGCTGGATATGCTCTCGCTTCATTCGCAGGTCGACAGATTGCGCAGTGATGCCGCGTTTTGTGCGGAAATTTCCTGGTCTTTGTTCGGCATCAGTTTGCCTGAGTGGAGTTTGCTGGCTTTTGTGGGCCTGGCGCTGGTCATGCTGTACGCACTGTTCAACGCTTCGGTCCGCGCTCCGACTGCCGAAAGTCGGGCCGGGGATTAAACACTTGTATGAACTTTATCTCCTGCGTACCTTGATGGGCTGGTCGTGCGGGCATAATCTGGCCCGCAAGCGTTATTGGATATATGCATCATCTGTTGCCCACAAAGCCTGTGTCGTCGACGCCGACGAGATCAAAACCAGGCCTGCGCAGACTGCATGCCCCTGAAGGGAAGTGATCATCATGTTGGAAAGCTGTCAGAACGCGCAGGAACGCTGGGGCGGGGTCAATAAGCTGATTGATCGCTGGCTGCAGGATCGCCTTGAACTGATACGCGTCTACGATGCTCTCGGTGACACACCCGAAGCCTTGGCGGCGGATCGTGAAGGCCTTCAGAAATTCTGCGAAGTACTTGTCGATTATGTTTCGGCCGGGCACTTCGAAATCTATGAGCAGCTCAACAGTGAAGCCAAGGCTTTCAATGATGAGCGTGGTCTTGAGCTGGCAGATACCATCTACCCGCGTCTGAAAGTCATCACTGAGTCCGCACTGGCCTTCAATGATCGCTGCGACAATGGCGACTGCTCTGATTGCACCGTTGTTGCTGCGGAGTTCAACAAACTGGGCGGCTTGTTGCATGAGCGTTTCGAGCTGGAGGATTGCCTGATCGAGGTGCTCCACAACTCCCACAAGGAAGAAGCGGCAACTCAAGCCTGATGACTTCTGCGTGAATGAAAAAAGGGGTGCCAGTGGGCACCCCTTTTTTGTTTCTGTCGGGATTAAAATTGAATCTCACTGTGGGAGATTCTGTTGTCTTCAAGCTTGATCGGCTTTAGCCGGGAGAGCGGTATTTCTGACGAAGAAAACTTAGCGAATGTACCGACGCCCTCCCGGCTAAAGCCGGTCCTGCGGGATTGTGGAACCTGCGGGAGCGAATTCATTCGCGAATGCGGCATTTCAAGCGATACATCAGCTGCGGATGTGCCGGCCCTTCGCGAATGAATTCGCTCCCACGGATTTGTGTTTGCAGGCCAACTGAGAATCTCCCACAGAGTTCAGTGCTGGATGATTACTGCGACACCCCAACCAGTTCGATTTCAAACACCAGCGGCGTGAATGGATCGATCAAGTCACCGGCACCCTCTGCGCCGTAAGCTTCAGCCGAAGGAATGACCAGGCGCCATTTGGCACCGACGGGCATATTTTGCAGTGCAGTGGTCCAGCCGCTGATTACGCTGTCGAGGCGAAACCATTGTGGCTGGGCGCTTTGGTCGAAGACGGTGCCATCTGGCAGACGACCGACGTAGCGAACCTGAACCCGGCCATCAACGCTTGGCTTGGGGCCTTTGCCTGCGACCAGTTCGGTCATCAATATGCCGTCTGCCAACTCGGTGACACCGGGTTTGGCTTTTTCGCTGGCCATGAATTTCTGTTCGCCTTCCATTGCAGCTTCGCTGAGCGGCTCGACGCTGCCTGACGCTTCGGCTTCGGCCACGGCGGCGTCATGTTCGCGCAGGATCTGCTCGATGCGCTCCTTCTTCAGCGCCAGAGGTTTGCCTTGGTAAGACTGCTGCAAGCCTTCAATCAGGGCAGGCAGATCAAGGTCCGGCACTTCCTGATGCAAACGCTCACCCAGGCTTGCGCCGAGGCTGTAGGCGAGATCGTGTGCCTCGCTGGAAGGTGCGGCGTGCACAGCCTGAGCCACCGGCAACAACAGGAACAACGACGTTAACAGGTAGCGCGACATGAATGCTCTCCGGCCTGGGAAGGCAGCGATTATGCCAGTGCAATGGCCCGTGTGTGATGAGTGTTTGAAGATGAATTTCGCACTGCATTGGCAGTGACTGCAACAAGCATTTATCCGGGTATGCAACAGGGAGCGTTTCATGCTGTCAAGATGCCCTAGCGGCGCTGCGGGCAGAGGTCTAGTATGGGCCGCAAATCAGTCAGCCTGGAGGTAAGTCATGTCGGCCAAAAACAAGCCAGTAAATACCCCGTTGCATTTGCTACAACAGCTGTCGAGCAGCCTGCTCGAACACCTCGAAGACGCCTGCTCCCAAGCGCTGGCTGATGCGGAAAAACTGCTCGCCAAGCTTGAAAAACAACGTGGTAAAGCGCAGGAAAAACTGCACAAGTCGCGTACCAAATTGCAAGACGCAGCCACCGCTGGTAAAGCCAAGGCACAAGGCAAGGCCAAGTCTGCCGTGGCTGAACTTGAAGAGTTGCTGGACGCGTTGAAAGAGCGCCAGAGCGAAACTCGCGGCTACATCCTGCAGCTCAAGCGCGACGCTCAGGAAAGCCTGAAACTGGCTCAAGGCGTTGGCCGGGTCAAGGAAGCCGTCAGCAAGGCGCTGGACAGCCGTGCCGCTAAACCGGCTCCTGCCAAAGCAGCTCCGGCCAAAGCGGTCGCTGCAAAAGCCAAAGCACCAGCGGCCAAAACCGTTGCTGCAAAAGCTCCCGCTAAAACTGCGGCCAAGGCTCCAGTCAAAGCACCTGCCAAAGTAGCGGCCGCCAAGCCTGCCGCGAAAACGGTTGCCAAGGCTGTTCCTGCCAAAGCAACGCCAGCCAAAGCAGCCGTAAAACCGGCCGCCAAAGCACCGGCTGCCGCAGCAAAACCAGCCAGCAAGCCAGCCGTTAAAACCGCAGTCAAAGCCCCTGCGAAAACCACGACAGCAAAGCCAGCGTCAGTTGCTAAAGCCCCGGCCAAAACTGCAGCGGCAAAACCTGCCGCAGCGAAAGCGCCAGCCAAACCTGCCGCTGCTGCCAAGCCAGCCGTCAAAGCACCTGCTGCAAGCGCAGCCAAGCCAGTTGCGAAACCTGCTGCTAAAACTGCTGCCGCCAAGCCGGCTGTGAAAGCACCGGCCAAGGCTCCTGCCAAACCAGCCGCAGCCAAGCCCGCTGCTAAACCAGCTGTCGCCAAGCCAACTGCGGCGAAACCAGCCGTGAAGCCTGCCGCTAAACCCGCTGCTGCCAAGCCAGTCGCTGCCAAACCTGCAACGCCGACTGCTCCCGCTGCGACTGCAACCCCTGCTCCAGCGCCAGCCACTGCTGCGACGCCTGCGCCTTCGGCATCCAACAGCAGCACCCCGACCAGCGCTTCCTAAGGCCGGTCCATCGCGACGCGCAGCACCTGCAGCGCGTCGTGATTTTGCCCGGCGGCCTCGCCCGCCAGGCAAATCAACCAATCCCCTTGTTCTGCGGTTTCCTGTGCCGACCATTTCAGTGTCTGCGCTTCCAGCCTCCTCAGCAGTTCTCGTTCCGCCTCCAGTTCCAGGGCTTTGACTTGCTCGCGTAGCACGCTCAAGGGCGTATCGTGCTGAGCGCTGTTGCGCCATTGCGTGCGCAATTCCCGGAGCGGGCGCACCACGTCGTCATGCCAGGGCGTGGCCAACTGTCCGATTTCCAGCGCGCGTTCGGTTGTGCAAACGACACCGCGTTGACTCAGCCATGCGCCGCACAACAGCAGGCAAACATTGGCGCCGCTGGCCTGCAGGCTCAGACAAGCCTGCTCGACACCCGGCCTGGCATACAAATCGAGGGTGAAACTCCAAAGGTCAGAAGGCATAGTGCGCTACCTGTTTGAGACGAAGCTGGTAGACTCCGCCGCCATTATGATTCGACTTCAAAGCCTTACCTTACAGCGTGGCCCGCAACGTCTGCTAGAAGACGCCGAGCTGACCCTGCACGCCGGTCAAAAAGCCGGCCTGATCGGTGCCAATGGCGCCGGTAAATCCAGCCTCTTCGCTTTGCTTCGGGGTGAACTGACCCCCGATGCCGGTGACTGTCTGCTGCCCGCCGACTGGCGTATCGCACACATGCGCCAAGAGGTCGACACCCTTGAGCGCATCGCCGTGGACTATGTCCTCGATGGCGACCTGCGCTTGCGCGAGGTGCAGCGCCTGCTGGTTGAAGCTGAAGCTGCTCAGGACGGCGCAGCCCAGGCACGTATGCACTCGGAGTTGGATAGCGCCGACGGCTATACCGCCGATGCACGGGCCCGCAAGTTGCTGGCCGGGCTGGGCTTCAGCAATGAACAGATGGAAAAGCCGGTCGGAGATTTCTCCGGTGGCTGGCGGATGCGCCTGAACCTGGCGCAAGCCTTGATGTGCCCTTCGGATCTGTTGTTGCTCGACGAACCGACTAACCACCTGGATCTCGATGCGATCCTGTGGCTGGAGGACTGGCTGAAGAGCTATCCCGGCACGCTGCTGCTGATCTCCCACGACAGGGATTTTCTGGATGCCGTGGTTGACCATGTCGCGCACGTCGATCAGCGCAAAATAACCCTCTATCGCGGCGGCTACAGCGCTTTCGAGCGCGCCCGTGCGGAACGTATGGCCCAGCAGCAACAGGCCTACGAGAAGCAGCAGGCGCAGCGCGCGCACATGGAAAAGTTCATCACGCGCTTCAAGGCTCAGGCCACCAAAGCCAAGCAGGCACAGAGCCGGATCAAGGCTCTGGAGCGTATGGAAGAGCTGTCCGCGGCGCATGTGGACTCGCCATTCGACTTCACTTTCCGTGAGTCCAGCAAGATTTCCAGCCCGTTGCTGGATCTGTCCGATGCGCGTTTGGGTTATGGCGACAGAGCGGTGCTGGAGAAGGTCAAGCTGCAACTGACCCCGGGTGCCCGTATCGGCTTGCTCGGGCCAAACGGCGCGGGTAAGTCGACCCTGATCAAAAACCTTGCGGGTGAACTCGAACCTTTGAGCGGCCACATGGCTCGGGGCGAAAACACGGTGGTGGGCTACTTTGCCCAGCACCAGTTGGACTCGCTGGATGCCAAGGCCAGCCCGATGCTGCACCTGCAGCGTATCGCTCCGACCGAGCGCGAGCAGACGCTGCGTGACTTCCTGGGTGGCTTCGACTTCCGCGGCGGACGTCTTGATGAGCCGGTGCTGAATTTCTCGGGTGGTGAGAAGGCGCGTCTGGCCCTGGCGTTGATCGCGTGGGACCGGCCGAACCTGTTGCTGCTCGATGAACCTACCAACCACCTGGATCTGGAGATGCGACTGGCGTTGACCATGGCCCTTCAGGAATTCAGTGGCGCGGTATTGGTGGTCTCCCACGATCGGCATCTGCTCAAAAGTACGACCGATGATTTCCTGCTGGTCGCTGACGGCCGTGTTCAGGAGTTCGACGGCGACCTGGAAGATTACGCACGCTGGCTGGCTGAGTATCGGCTGCGCAATGCGCCGGTCAGCAATACGCCGATCAACGTCGACAAGACCGATAAAAAGGCCCAGCGCCAGCAAGCGGCTGCGCTGCGTCAGCAGTTGGCTCCGCACAAGAAGTTGGCGGACAAGCTTGAGCGCGACCTTGGCACGTTGCACGAGCGGCTCGCCAAGGTTGAGGCGGAACTGGCCGACAGCGCCAATTACGAAGCGGCCAACAAAGACAAACTGCGTGATTTGCTCGCCGAACAGGCGAAGCTCAAAGTGAGTGAAGGCGAGTTGGAAGAGTCGTGGATGGAGGCTCTGGAGTTGCTGGAGTCCATGCAGGCTGAACTGGAAGCACTTTCGTGAGCACGTCGAGGGACTGATGGAAGCATTTGCATCGCTGGTTCCGCCGCACTGGGTGGAGCCGATCTGGCTGGGATTGCAGATACTGCTGATTCTGGTCGCCGGTTACATGGCGCAGCGGCTGGTGGGCCGTTTTCTGACCCGTCTCGGCGAGCGCTATCCGTTGCCCCCTGAACTACTGCTGCCACTGCGCGGTGGTTTACGCTGGTTCATCATGGGCAGTGCATTCGTGATTGTGCTGGGCCAGCTCGGGGTTTCTGCCACGGTACTGTGGACCGCTCTCTCAGGCTTCGTGGCGGTCGCTGCGGTGGCGTTTTTCGCCATGTGGAGCGTGTTGTCCAACCTGCTTTGCGCCGTGTTGATCTACACCATCGGGCCGTTTCGAATTGGCGATGTGGTGGAGTTGGTCGACACCCTCGACAAGCCGGGCGTCAAAGGTCGCGTGCTGGAAATCAACCTGATGTTCACCACCCTGATCGAGCCTCCCGAGGCCGGTGGCGCGCTGGTGCAGGTCCCCAACAGCCAGTTCTTCCAGAAGTCGGTGCGTCGCTGGCGCGGTTCCGATGGCTTCCCGACCATTGCGGTCGACAAAACGCCGGAAAATTAATTTTCGCGGCACCCCCTGATGGATCTAGTCAATTGCCCGAGAAGCCACTAGCTTATCGGGCATTGGTGTTTGTCCGAGGTGTGTAATGTCTTTTGATACATGGCTGGCTTTCTTTGCTGCTTGTTGGGTGATCAGTCTGTCGCCGGGTGCAGGCGCTATCGCGTCGATGTCCAGCGGCTTGCGTTATGGTTTCTGGCGCGGCTACTGGAATGCCTTGGGCCTGCAGATCGCATTGGCGGCACAGATCGCAATTGTCGCTGCGGGCCTCGGCGCGGTGCTCGCTGCCTCGGACATGGCATTCACACTGATCAAGTGGTTCGGTGTGGCCTATCTGGTTTATCTGGGCATCAAGCAATGGCGGGCACTGCCTGCCGACCTGTCCGAAGACTCGGCCGTTCGGCCTGTTGGTAAGCCCATGGCGTTGGTCGTCCGCGGGTTTCTGGTGAACATCAGTAACCCGAAGGCAATGGTCTTCATGCTGGCAATCCTGCCGCAGTTCATCGACCCTAACGCACCGCTGCTCGCTCAGTACCTGACCATCGGAGCAACAATGGTCACTGTGGACATGATTGTCATGGCGGGCTACACCGGGCTGGCTTCGAAGATATTGCGCGCGCTCAAGACCCCAAAACAGCAACGCCGCATGAACCGGACCTTTGCCGGTTTGTTCGTGGGCGCTGCGGGTTTCCTGGCAACGCTGCACAGGGCGTAGCAGCAACCTTTGTGGGAGCCGAGCTTGCTCGCGATGAACGATAACGCGACCGGACTTTTAAACTGTGTCGTCCTTATCGCGAGCAAGCTCGGCTCCCACAGGGGGCCGTTCAGACTTTTGACCCGCTCTGAAGATTACAAATACTCCCCCGCAGCCTCCGGCTGATACTCCACCGCCAGCAATGTCAGCTTGAGGGTCTTGCCGCCCGGGGCGGGCCAGTCGATGTGTTGGCCGACCTGCAGGCCCAGCAAGGCTGAGCCAATAGGTGCGAGGATTGAGACTGTGTCCTCGGCACCGGCATCTTTCGGGTAGACGAGCTTCAAGTGGTAATCCTTGCCACTGACTTCTTCGCGGCAATGCACTTTTGAATTCATGGTCACGACACCGGCGGGTACGTCTTCGTGGCTGACCACTTGCTCGGCGCGGTCCAGCTCGGCTTGCAGGGCTTCGAGGCCGGGAGTGGTTTCCTCAAGGCTCTCGATCAACTGTTCAAGACGCTGCACGTCCAGCCGGGTCAGGATGATGGAAGGTTGTGTCGACATGTTGGCAGGCTCCTTTTTCTGCGCTGCATAAAACAAAACCCCGCCTGAAGTGGCGGGGTTTTGAAGGGCTTCATCGATGAAGCATGTCTGGACACTAACACAGCAGGGGCATTACACAACCCGGCAAGACCGTTATGCGTCGGGAGACTGAGTAGCGTCAGCCACTTCTCGGCGCTGGTCTGCATTGGCGCGAATCTGTCGGCGTCGATTGTCGTCTGCCGAGCGCCATTCACGGATGTCTTCCACATGGCGGAAGCAACCGAGACACACTTTCTGCTCGTCGAGCCGGCACAGGCTGATGCAAGGCGAAGGCACTGCCGGGCTGACGTTACTGTACAGCGGCTTGGGCGGTCGGACGGAAGTAGCGGTCACGCTCAAATCTCGTCGAAGTCTAGTTCGACGCCAGCCTGCTCCAGCGTGAAGCGCTTGAGCATTTCGCTCAACAGCTCATCGCTGGTGTCGCAACTCCAGCGCTGCTCTTCTTCGTCGTAGTCGAAGTGAAAGCCGCCCGAACGCGCTGCCAGCCACAGCTGACGCAGGGGTTCCTGACGGCTGAAAATCAGCTGAGTGCCATTTTCGAACTTGACGGTCAACACACCGGCCGAGTTTTCAATGTCCAGATCCAGACCACTCTCGTCGAAAACATCTTCCAGATTTTGCTGGGTGGCATCGACCAGGTCGTGAAAGCGGGCTTCGGTCAAACTCATCAGGGGAACCTCAAAAAGTGTCTGCTGTTGGCGCAGCGACGCAAGATACGGTCGCTTTGAAGCAAATGCAAAGCTTACCCGCCCAACGAACAACACAGCGCCAATAATTCGCTCTGGCTACCACTGAATCAGTGGCGGAGCGTCAAAGCCCCGCCGGACGGGAACCCGGCCACGTAGGCAAGCCGCTGGGTGGCCGGTATACTCGGGCGCAATTAATGCTTTTACAAAGGATTTCGCCATGAAGCGCCTGATCTCTTCGCTTGCTGCGCTTGTCGCGGTCGCTTGTCTTGTTACTGCCTGCGGCCAAAAAGGCCCGTTGTATCTGCCGGATGACCAGAAATCTTCCGATGACCAGGCCAAGTCGCAATCGCACAAGCATCTTTAAGGGAATTACATGGACGCCTTCAACTACCGCGATGGTGAGCTGTTCGCGGAAGGTGTAGCGTTGTCTGCCATTGCCGAGCGTTTCGGCACGCCGACCTACGTCTACTCCCGCGCTCACATCGAAGCGCAATACAACGCCTATGCTGATGCCCTGAGCGGTATGCCGCACCTCGTCTGCTACGCCGTCAAAGCCAATTCCAACCTGGGCGTGCTCAACGTACTGGCGCGTCTGGGTTCAGGCTTCGACATTGTTTCCCGTGGCGAACTGGAGCGAGTGCTCGCTGCAGGCGGCAAAGCAGAAAGGATCGTGTTTTCAGGGGTCGGCAAGACCCGTGATGACATGCGCCGCGCGCTGGAAGTGGGCGTGCACTGCTTCAACGTCGAGTCCACCGACGAGCTTGAGCGTCTGCAGATTGTCGCGGCCGAAATGGGCGTTCGTGCCCCGATCTCGCTGCGCGTCAATCCGGACGTCGATGCTGGCACGCATCCGTACATCTCCACCGGCCTCAAGGAAAACAAATTCGGCATCGCCATCGCTGATGCTGAAGACGTCTACATCCGCGCTGCACAGTTGCCGAATCTGGAAGTCATCGGCGTCGATTGTCACATCGGCTCGCAACTGACCACGCTTGAGCCGTTCATTGACGCGCTTGATCGCCTGCTCGCGCTGGTGGATCGTCTTGGCGATTGCGGCATCCTGCTGAGCCACATCGATCTGGGTGGCGGTCTTGGCGTGCGTTATCGCGATGAGGAGCCACCGCTGGCTTCGGATTACATCAAGGCCGTGCGTGAGCGGATGGAAGGTCGTGACCTGTCACTGGTTTTCGAACCCGGCCGCTTCATCGTTGCCAACGCGGGCGTGCTGCTGACTCAGGTCGAGTACCTCAAGCATACCGAGCACAAGGATTTCGCCATCGTCGATGCGGCGATGAACGACCTGATTCGCCCGGCGCTGTATCAGGCCTGGATGGACGTCACTGCCGTTCGCCCACGTGACAGCGCGCCTCGCGCCTACGACATCGTCGGGCCGATCTGCGAAACCGGCGATTTCCTCGCCAAGGGCCGCGAACTGGCTCTGGCTGAAGGTGATCTGCTGGCCGTGCATTCGGCCGGTGCCTACGGTTTTGTCATGAGCTCGAACTACAACACCCGCGGTCGCACCGCTGAAGTGTTGGTCGACGGCTCGCAGGCTTTCGAAGTACGCCGCCGCGAGACCGTGGCCGAGCTGTTTGCTGGCGAAAGCCTGCTGCCGGAGTAACCCATGCTGCTGCGTTTTACCAAGATGCATGGCCTGGGCAACGACTTCATGGTTTTGGACCTGGTCAGCCAGCACGCGCATATTTTGCCCAAGCACGCCAAACAATGGGGTGACCGGCACACCGGCGTCGGTTTCGATCAGCTGTTGCTGGTTGAGACCCCGACCAATCCGGATGTCGATTTCCGCTACCGGATTTTCAACTCCGATGGTTCCGAGGTTGAGCAGTGCGGCAATGGTGCCCGCTGCTTTGCGCGTTTCGTGCTGGACAAGCGTTTGACCGCCAAGCGCCTGATCAAGGTCGAAACCAAAAGCGGAATTATTGAGCTGGAAATCCGCAATGACGGGCAGATCAGCGTCGATATGGGGCCGCCACGGCTGGTCCCGGCGGACATCCCGTTTCAGGCCACCGAGCAGGCATTGAGCTACAGCGTCGACGTTGACGGCCAGACGGTCGAGCTGGCCGCGGTGTCCATGGGCAACCCCCATGCGGTGTTGCGCGTGGACGACATCAACAACGCGCCCGTGCATGCACTGGGTCCGAAAATTGAACACCATCCGCGCTTTCCGGCGCGGGTCAACGTAGGCTTTCTCTACGTCGTCGATCGTCAGCGTGCGCAATTGCGTGTCTGGGAGCGCGGAGCCGGGGAAACCCAGGCCTGTGGTACTGGTGCGTGTGCGGCAGCCGTTGCGGCGATCAGCCAGGGCTGGATGGATTCGCCTCTGCTGATCGATCTGCCGGGTGGACGTCTGTCTATCGAGTGGGCTGGTCCGGGCCATCCGGTCCTGATGACCGGTCCCGCTGTACGGGTCTATGAAGGCCAGGTTCGTCTATGAGTGAGCAAAAGCGATGACTGACAAGCCTAAGACTTCAACCGACAAGCCTGGCGAATCGCCGGTCGATACCGCAGCGCCAAACCTTGAAGCAGAGGCGATCATCGCTTACCTGCTCGACCGCCCGGATTTCTTTGCCGAGCACGACGAGTTACTGGTGTCGATGCGTATCCCGCATCAGCGCGGCGATACCGTTTCGCTGGTCGAGCGTCAACTCAAGCTGCTGCGCGAGCGCAACATCGAGATGCGCCATCGTCTGTCGCAGTTGATGGACGTCGCCCGGGACAACGACCGGCTGTTCGAAAAGACCCGCCGTCTCAACCTCGCGCTGATGGATGCCAGCAGTCTCGAAGAAATCGTGATCGCCGTTGAAGACAGCCTGCGGCAGGACTTTCAGGTGCCTTTTGTCAGCCTGATTCTGTTCAGTGACAGCGCGATGCCGGTTGGCCGTTGGGTCAGCAGTGTGGATGCGCAAAAAGCTATAGGTGGTTTGATCGGCGACAAGACCGTGTGTGGCGCGCTGCGCGAGCATGAGCTGACCTTCCTGTTTGGCGCTGAGCAGGGCAAGGAAGTCGGTTCAACCGCCGTCGCGACCCTCAGCCATCTCGGCCTGCATGGCGTGCTGGCCATTGGCAGTCGCGATCCGCAGCATTACAAAAGCTCGGTGGGGACCCTGTTTCTCAACTACATCGCCGATGTACTGAGCCGTCTGCTGCCGCGCTTCACCCACTCCCTACGCTCGGTTCGCTAGTGATGGAACGACAGCTGGACGCTTACTGCACACATTTGCGCAGTGAGCGCCAAGTGTCGCCACACACACTTGAAGCCTATCGCCGTGACCTCAACAAGGTGCTGGCGTACTGCGAGAAGCAACAGCTGAACAGTTGGGCTGCGCTGGATATTCAACATCTGCGCAGCCTGATCGCCCGCCAGCATCAGCAGGGGCAATCCTCGCGCAGCCTGTCGCGTCTGCTGTCAGCAGTACGTGGGCTTTATCACTACCTCAATCGCGAAGGCATCTGCGAGCACGACCCGGCCAATGGCCTGTCGCCCCCCAAAGGCGAACGACGCCTGCCGAAAACCCTCGATACCGACCGTGCCCTGCAATTGCTGGACGGTGGTGTTGAAGACGACTTCCTCGCCCATCGTGATCAGGCGATTCTGGAGTTGTTCTATTCGTCGGGCTTGCGCCTGTCCGAGCTGACCGGTTTGAACATGGAGCAACTGGACCTGAGCGAAGGCCTGGTGCAAGTGCTCGGCAAAGGCAGCAAGACCCGCGTTCTGCCGGTGGGCAGGAAGGCCCGTGAAGCGCTGCAGGCGTGGATCGCACTGCGGGCGCTGGCCAATCCTGAGGATGACGCCGTGTTCATCAGCCAGCAGGGCCGACGCCTCGGGCCGCGCGCCATTCAGAAGCGGGTCAAGGCCGTTGGTGAGCGCGAGTTAGGGCAAAACCTGCACCCGCACATGCTGCGGCACTCGTTTGCGAGCCATCTGCTTGAGTCGTCCCAGGATTTACGCGCAGTGCAGGAGTTGCTCGGTCACGCTGATATCAAGACCACGCAGATTTATACCCATCTGGATTTCCAGCATTTGGCATCGGTCTACGACAGCGCCCATCCGCGGGCCAAACGCAAAGGTTCTGACCATGATTAAGCTGATCACCTTCGACCTCGATGACACGTTATGGCACACCGCACCGGCTATCGTCGGCGCCGAAGCCACCCTGCGTGACTGGCTGGCTGCCAACGCGCCAAAGCTTGGTCCGGTGCCTGTCGAGCATTTGGGGGAGATTCGTGCGCGGCTCGTGGAAGCTGATCCGACCTTCAAACACCGCATCAGCGCACTGCGGCGGCGCGTGCTGTTCCATGCGCTGGAAGACGCCGGTTATGCCTCGGCTGAAGCTCAAGCGCTGGCTGATCAGGCTTTTGAGGTGTTTCTGCATGGCCGCCATCAGGTCGAGATATTCCCGGAGGTCCATCCGACCCTGGAGATTCTGGCCACGACCTACACGCTGGGTGTGATCACCAACGGCAATGCCGATGTGCGTCGTCTGGGGCTGGCCGATTATTTCGCCTTCGCGCTGTGTGCCGAAGATCTGGGGGTTGGCAAGCCAGACCCTGCGCCATTCGTGGAGGCACTCAAGCGTGCGAATGTCGATGCGGGCGCTGCGGTGCACATCGGCGATCACCCCGGCGATGACATCGCAGGCGCCCAGCAGGCCGGTATGCGAGCGATCTGGTACAACCCGGCGGGTAAGCCTTGGGAAGCAGACAAGCAGCCTGACGCCGAGATCAGCAGCCTGACGCAGTTGCCAGGGGTGTTGAGTCGCTGGGTGTAGGTGATGTGCGGTTGCTGATGACTGTGGGAGCTGGGCTTGGTCTGGGCGGCATTCCGACGATAAGGCTAGACGCGATCTAAAGTGAACCCAGTCCAGCCTTATCGCGGGCAAGCCCAGCTCCCACAGGGGATCGCGTCTCTTCCATAAAATTTACCCAAAAAAAAGCCCGCAGCGACAGCGGGCTTTTTCTTATCCGGCAACAGACTCCCTTAGATAGGGCGGCTACCGTATTTGTTATCCGGCTTCTTGGGCGGATCGGCGACCACGTTGGCCTCCACTTCCTGCACCTTGCCACCGCGGGCGAGGAACTCTTCCATGGCACGAGCCAGAGCATCACGCTCTTTGTTCTTGGCTTCGACACTAGGCAGTTCATCAACCGAGACAGCAGCCTTGGCCTTGCCTTTGGTCGGGGTTACCGTAGCTTCCGCACCGTCATCGGCATCAGCGCCATCTTCTTCGGGAGCAGCCGCAAGCTCCTCACCGTCCTCTTCACCTTCCAGATCATCAACCAGATCGTCGTTGTCATCGTCGCTCATGTTCTACCTCATGACTTGCGAAAGCAGATTAGTTATAGCCCAGCTGCGTACGTTTACGAATGCTGCCGGAAGAAATTCAACATCCGCTGCAAAACAGCGGTTATGCCTGTTCACCCTGAAGGGTGGCGAGGACGTTGCGAGCACCGCCAGCATCACGGTGCTCACCCAGATAAACACCTTGCCAGGTGCCTAGCGCCAATCGACCCGCCGAAACCGGCAATACCAACTGGCAGCCTAGCAAACTGGCCTTGAAATGCGCCGGCAGATCGTCAGGGCCTTCGTCTTCATGTTCAAAGCCGTGGGTGCCTTGTGGCACCAGACGGTTGAAAAAGCGCTCGAAGTCACGACGTACAGCCGGGTCGGCGTTCTCGTTGATGGTCAACGAAGCCGAGGTATGCTGCAGCCACAAATGCAGCAACCCGACTCGACACTCTCGCAGCTCCGGCAAGCCTGCGAGAATTTCATCGGTTACCAGATGAAACCCGCGTGGCCTTGCCCGCAGGGTAATTCTGGTCTGTTGCCACATACAGTTCTCCGCATATTCGGCGCGCATTCTAACGCGCTGGCAGAAAAAGCAAAGCGCGCAATAATCCGTCTTTTCTGTAAGCCATCAGCGCTTGTTCGCCAACTTGACCTGTCTTTCCGCAAACTGTCAGGAATGCCCCTTGCAAAGCCATTCATGTACTGGGGTGAGAGGTTTGAACCAGGCAATCTATCGACAAACGCCAGACAAAAAAATGCCCGGTAAACCGGGCATTTTTTTACAGTGGCTTACAAGTTGTAGCCACGCTCGTTGTGTTGCGCAAGGTCGAGGCCGACAGCTTCTTCCTCTTCAGTGACACGCAGACCCATAACAGCGTCCAGCACCTTGAGGATGATGAAGGTCACAATCGCGGTGTAGATGATCGTGAAGCCGACGCCTTTGCACTGAATCCAGACTTGAGCTGCGATGTCAGTCACGGTGCCGAAGCCGCCCAGAGCAGGGGCTGCGAACACGCCAGTCAGGATTGCGCCGATGATGCCGCCGATGCCGTGAACGCCGAAAGCATCCAGGGAGTCGTCGTAGCCCAGCTTGCGCTTGAGGCTGGTGGCGCAGAAGAAGCAGATCACGCCTGCAGCCAGACCGATGATCAGGGCGCCCATTGGGCCAACAGTACCGGCAGCCGGAGTGATGGCAACCAGGCCAGCAACCACGCCCGAAGCGATACCCAGTGCGCTTGGCTTACCGTGGGTCAGCCACTCGGCGAACATCCAGCCCAGAGCAGCAGCGGCGGTCGCGATCTGGGTAACCAGCATCGCCATGCCTGCAGTGCCGTTGGCAGCCGCAGCGGAACCGGCGTTGAAGCCGAACCAGCCTACCCAGAGCATTGCCGCGCCGATCAGGGTGTAACCCAGGTTGTGCGGAGCCATTGGAGTGGTAGGGAAGCCTTTACGCTTGCCCAGTACCAGACACGCAACCAGACCCGCTACACCCGCGTTGATGTGAACAACGGTGCCGCCTGCGAAATCCAGGACTCCCCAGTCCCACATCAGGCCGCCGACGCCGCCCCAGACCATGTGCGCGATTGGCGCGTAGACCAGAGTGAACCAGATAGCCATGAAGATCAGCATCGCGGAGAACTTCATGCGTTCTGCGAAAGCACCGACGATCAGGGCTGGAGTGATGATGGCGAAGGTCATCTGGAAGGTGACGAACACCGCTTCAGGGAACAGTGCAGCAGCGCCGGTGATGCTGGACGGCGTGATGCCTGCCAGGAACGCTTTGCCCATACCGCCGAAGAAGGAGTTGAAGTTGACGACGCCTGCTTCCATACCGGTAGTGTCAAACGCAATGCTGTAGCCGTAAACGACCCACAGGATGCTGATCAGGCCGGTGATGGCG
Source organism: Pseudomonas quasicaspiana (assembly GCF_021147825.1). Taxonomy (NCBI): domain Bacteria; kingdom Pseudomonadati; phylum Pseudomonadota; class Gammaproteobacteria; order Pseudomonadales; family Pseudomonadaceae; genus Pseudomonas; species Pseudomonas quasicaspiana. The sequence goes on along the minus strand of NZ_JAGTPI010000033.1, from coordinate 32,227 downwards.
AAACACTGCATCATCACAGAAAGAATGTTTTTCGAGCGGACCATGCCGCCGTAGAACAGCGCAAGACCAGGGATGGTCATGAACAGCACCAAGGCTGTCGAGGTCAGCATCCAGGCGGTGTCACCTGAGTTGAGTACTGGGGCTGCCACTTCGTCTGCCGCCATGGCCAAGCCAGGGGTTACGAGGGACAACAGGGCTCCTAGCCCTGCGAATTGACGCAGAGTCATATTGTTTTCTCCTGGGGCGTTGGGTTGGCGGCTTAGATTGCGTCGGTATCGGTTTCGCCGGTACGGATGCGAATTGCCTGTTCCAGATTCACAACAAAGATCTTGCCGTCACCAATCTTGCCGGTGTTGGCTGCTTTGGTTATCGCCTCGATAACGCGATCCAGATCCTTATCGTCAATGGCAACATCGATCTTCACCTTGGGAAGGAAGTCGACTACATATTCCGCACCGCGATACAGCTCGGTGTGGCCTTTCTGACGTCCGAAGCCTTTGACTTCAGTAACGGTGATGCCCTGCACGCCGATTTCGGACAGCGACTCGCGCACGTCGTCCAGTTTGAACGGCTTGATGATGGCAGTGACTAGCTTCATGAAACTTTCTCCCGAATTGGTGGACTTGCCCCAGGAAAACAAACCCGACTCAAGTCTAAGCGCAGTGCCTGGCTTTGTAACGCATCGGTCGCCTGAAGGAGGTCCGACCAACCCCAGAAAACCGCTTTTGACGAAACATTCCCCGCTCCGCCTGCCGCACTGTAATCGTCAACGCGACTGCATCAGTGCATGGGTCATCAGCGACTAAGCAGAAAGCTTGCCATCTCCTGATTTTTCATTGAATACAGGCCCTTGATCCCTGTTTCAGGCACCGGAGCAGCCTTGCGGAGTGCGTCGACGCACAACTAAAGTGCGTCCGTGCACGCGCTGGTGCGCCATTATCGTGCGCCAGCTGTCGCTAGAAATGACTATAGACGCTCCGTGCTACACTGCCGCTTATCTGAAACCGGAGGTAGACATGCTCGCGCCCAAAGCTTTTCTCGATGCCCTGAGCGGCCACGCCTCGCGCTTGTTCAATGGCGAAACACCGATTCCGCGTAATGAATTTGAAACCCAGTTCAAAGCCCTGCTGCAAAGCGGCTTCAGCAAACTGGATCTTGTCAGTCGGGAAGAATTCGACAGCCAGATGGCCGTCCTCGCCCGCACCCGTGCCCGCCTCGAAGCGCTGGAGGCAAAGGTTGCGGAGATGGAAGCGAAGCTGAACCCGCCTGCGGGTGAGTAAATAGCGCCGAGTGTGTGGGCTGTGCCCTTATACCTGATTTGGAATGATGTTCTTGTGGGAGCGAGGCTTGCCCGCGATAAGGCTGGACGCGGTTCACTTTAGATCGCGTCCAGCCTTATCGCGGGCAAGCCTCGCTCCCACAGGGATTTGCATTTGCTGTACGACAGCTTGTTGTCAGGATAGAAGGGAAATTTCCTGCAGACACAAATTGGTGCATACCTTGTGAGCAGGAACTCACCCCGCAACCAACAACCGCTCCAGCTGTTTCGTATACGGCGAAAGATCACCAATGGTGCGCGCGACCCATTCAGGGTCGTAATAGGTGTCCAGATAGCGCTCGCCGCTGTCGCACATCAGGGTCACCACTGAACCCTTCAAGCCCTGCTCCTGCATGTCCAGCGCTACCTTCAGCGCGCCCCAGACGTTGGTCCCCGTCGAACCGCCCGGTTTCTTGCCGATCAGCTTTTCCAGCCAGCCAAGGGTAGCAATGCTGGCTGCATCAGGGATTTGCAGCATGTCGTCGATGACCCCCGGCAAGAACGAAGCTTCTACTCTGGGTCGCCCGATGCCCTCGATACGGCTGCCCTTGAGGCTGATCAGGCTTGTATCGCCGCTGCGGTAGCTGTCGTAGAACACCGAATTCTCCGGGTCTACGACGATCAGTCGGGTGGCATGGCCCTTGTAGCGTATGAACCGGCCAATGGTCGACGACGTACCGCCCGTTCCTGCGCTCATCACAATTGCGGTCGGGACGGGATGTTCTTCGCCACTCAACTGATCAAAGATGCTGTCAGCAATGTTGTTATTACCTCGCCAGTCCGTAGCCCGTTCCGCGTAAGTGAACTGATCCATGTAATGACCGTTGTCGAGGCGAGCCAGACGCTCGGCTTCGAGGTACATGTCGCAGGATTGCTCCACGAAGTGGCAGCGCCCGCCGAGCATCTCGACCTGATGGATTTTCTTGCTGGCGGTATGGCGCGGCATGACCGCCGTGAAAGGCAACCCCAGCAGTTTTGCGAAGTAGGCTTCTGATATGGCTGTGCTGCCGGATGAAGCCTCCACCACATGGGTGCCCTGGTGAATCTTGCCGCTGCAGATCGCATGAAGAAACAACGAGCGCGCCAGACGATGTTTCAGGCTGCCGCTGGGGTGAGTGCTTTCGTCCTTGATGTAAATATCGATGTCGCCAAGTGCCGGAACATCGAGCTTGAGCATGTGCGTATCGGCCGAGCGGCGCTGATCGCAGTCAAGGGTTTTGATCGCGTTACGAATCCAGTTATTCATCACTCTGCGCTCCGGCAAAAACACATCTATTCTTGAGGGCAAAGGTTACCGATTGCTGGAAAAAAGAATTTCTTTTTGTTCTACTCGATCAGCTATTTGATAGAAAAATTTTCTACGAAAGGACTGATTTGAAAAATGGACAGTCTTGATCGCCATATCCTCAGCATTTTGCAGCGTGATGCCACCATTGTGCTGAAAGACCTGGCTGACGCCGTCAACCTCTCAACTACGCCGTGCTGGAAGCGAGTCAAAAAGCTCGAAGATGCCGGGTACATCAAATCCAGGGTCGCGCTTCTCGACCCGGAAAAACTCGGGCTGGGATTGTCGGTTTTCGTTCAGATCAAAACCCGGCGCCATGACACCCAGTGGCTTGAGCAATTCGCCCAAACCGTCATGCAGTACGAAGAGGTCATGGAGTTCTACCGAATGGCGGGCGAATGGGACTACATGCTGCGCCTGGTGGTCAGCGACATGGCCGCCTACGACCGCTTCTACAAAAAGCTGATCAGCAGCACCGAAGGCCTTTCGACCATTACCTCCAGCTTCGCCATGGAGCAGTTGAAGTACACGACGGCGCTTCCGTTGCCCCGCAGTTAGGCCTGTTCCCTGAGGGGGAACAGGCTGATTTAACGGTCGGCTAGAAGTTGTAGCTGACTGTGGCGCTGACGTTACGCTCCTCGCCCAGATAACAGTAGCTCAGGCTTGCACAGGACGCAACGTAGGATTCGTTGGTCAGGTTGTTCGCGTTAACCCGCACGTCGACGCCTTTGAGCCCGACTTTGCTGAGGTCGTAACCGACTGACGCATCGAACAGTGTGTAAGACGGCACCTTCAGGGTGTTTTCAGAATCCGCCCAGCTATAGCCGACGTAGCGAACCCCTGCACCCAGCCGCAAACCATCCAGCGCACCGCTATTGAAGGCATAGTCGCCCCAGAGAGACGCCATGTGTTTAGGCGCTTGGGTTGGCGAATTGCCTTTGTTCTCGATGACATTGGTCGGTGTGCTCAACGTGCTGATCATCGATTTGGAGTATTCGATGTCGGTCAGGGTGTAGCCGCCCAGCACTTTGAAGTTATCGGTTAATTGCATGTGCGCTTCCAGTTCCAGACCCTGAGAGCGAACCGCGCCAATGGGGCGATAGAAATTCTCTTGCGGCAGCTTGGACGCCAGGTTTTCTTGATCAATGCGGAATACCGAGGCGGTGAACAGGTTGTCCGTGCCGGGTGGTTGGTACTTGATGCCTGCTTCCCACTGAGTGCCGTCTGTTGGCGCGAGAGGGTTGCCGTCGCTGTCGGCGTATGAGTTCGGGTTAAACGACTCGGAGTAGCTCAGGTACGGCGCAATGCCGTTATCGAACAGATACAGCACGCCTGCCCGTCCGGTGAGTTTGGTGCGTCGATCACTGATTTCGGTGCCCTCAGGCCGCCCGGCTTCTGCTAGTCGGTTCTCGTCCGAGGTTTCTACCCAGTCCTGACGCAGGCCCAGAGAGAAGCGCCATTTATCCAGCTCGATCAAATCCTGTGCATACACGCCGGTTTGCTCCAGACGGCGCACATAGCTGGTTGGGCTGAAATAACTGATCGCTGAATTGCCGTAGACGGGATCGAAGCCGTTAAGCGAGGCGACTGAGCCACTGGTCCAGTCCACCACGGTCTTGCGTCGCTGGTAGTCGACACCGAGCAGCGTCGTGTGTTTGGCCGAGCCAGTGAAGAACTCTGCCTGCAGCATGTTATCGACGATGAACGCGTGCAGCCGCTCGTCTCCGCCGGAGTAATAGCGCGTCAGTTCGTTGCTGGTGGGCGTCGTCCAGTCGTAGGCGTAGATCTGATCGTTCTTCACCTTCGAGTCCAGATAACGGAAGTTCTGTCTGGCGGTAAATACGTCGTTGAAGCGGTGCTCGAACTGATAACCGAAAGACTGTTGATCGCGGCTGAAGCCATCGACGCCAGGCTCGCCATCGAAGAAGTGCTCGGAGATACGTTGACCGTTGCGCTTACGTAGCGTGCCGCTGGCCGGTACGCCGCCGTGATAGCCGCCTTCAGGATCGTGTTGCAGATAGGCTTGCAGGGTCAGCGATGTGTCTTCGCTGAAGTCGATGCTGACGGTCGGTGCCAGCGCATAGCGCTTCTCTTCAACGTGATCGAACTGCGTGTCTGACTTATCCACAAGCCCGGTCAAGCGATAGGCAATGCGCTTGTCGTCATCCACAGGCCCGCTGAAATCGAATCCCATGCCGCGCTGACCTTGCGTGCCGACGGTAGCCTGAACCTGATGATACGGCTCGAACAGCGGTTTCTTGCTGGTCAGGGCCACCAGACCACCCGGCGAACTGCGTCCGTAAAGCACCGACGACGGACCTTTCAGAATGTCGACCCGCTCCAGAAAGTACGGATCAACCTGCATCGTGCTGTAGGTGCCGCTATCGCCCATGGACTTGAGACCGTCCAGGTAAATGTTGTCCACAGAGCCGTCGTTGAAACCGCGCAGAGCCACATAGTCATAGCGGTGAGTTGCACCGTAGGGATTGGTCAGCACGCCCGGCGTATACCGCATGGCCTGCGCGACGGTTTGTGAACCCTGGTCATCCATTTGCTGACGCGTCACCACCGAGACTGACTGCGACGTTTCCAGCACCGACGTGCTGGTCTTGGTGGCGATCTGGCTGTGAGTCGCGTTGTAGCCTTCCATGCTGCCCAAGGCGTTACCCAGTGCGAACCCGCGAATGTCGGTGCTGGGCAAGGCCATTGCCTCGCCCGTCGTTTCGCGCAGCACATAACTGCTGCCGTCCTGACTGACGGCTTGCAGGCTGTTACTGCCGAGCAGGATGGTCAGAGCCTGATCCGGGGCATAGTTGCCTTGCAGGCCCGGCGATTGCTTGCCGGCCGTTTGCGCTGGGGTGGCGGCCAATGTGATACCCGCTTGCCGGGCGAACTGGTTCAAGGCTTCGCCCAACGGACCGGCCGCGATGGAATAGCTGCGCACAGCACCTATCGCCGCTGGATCGTCCTGGGCTTGCACCGCTACAGGCAGCGCGGCAGTGCCCAACGCCACGAACATCAATGTCGCGCGCACCGCTGTGGCGAGGTGTGTTGCGCGCGCGTCAACGGCGACGTTTTGCAGGCTTGATTGCGATTTACCTAGAGGCCGGGTCATGGACGATTCCGTAAAGTCAGTGAAGAGAACAGAGGGACTGATCTCTAAGCCGGACTTGTAGGCAAAACCCGCCAAAAAATTTCAGATCATGCCTCGCGCTGCAACGTGACCCACCAGCGCGTGCGATACCTGAGCTGGACAGGCAACGTCTGGGTAACAACCGTGAGCAATTTGTCGGTGTCTTCGAGCCGAAACACGCCCGAAAGACGCAGGTCGGCAACATCGTCAGCGCAGCCCAGATGACCGTGGCGATAAGCTCCGACCTCGGTGAGGAAGTCTCGGAGGCGCATGTTGCGGGTCACGATCAGGCCTTCGCTCCAGGCACCAGCATCCATGTTCAACGCAGGCAGTTGAACCGCTTCGCGAGACGACACCAGATAATGCTGCCCGGCGCTCACCGTGACGGGAGACGCGGCGGGCGAGCGGATAATCGACTGGCCTTCAAGCACGCTGAGACGCGTCTGGTCCTGATACTGCCTGACGACGAAGCGTCCATTGATACCTTCGAACAACCCATGGCGGCTCTGCACCAGCAGTGGTCTGTGGGTTGGGCTTTGGACATCTGCACCGCACCCCACGAGAATCTCACCACGATTCAAGGTAATCAGACGGCGTTCGGCGTTGAAGTTCTGATCCACCGCGCTGTCGGTATTCAATTGCAGGCTTGAACCGTCGGTTAGCTGAAAACGCCCACGCTGCCCGACGCTGGTCGCGAAATCTGCGCTCCATTGTTGCCAGGGCATAACCTCTCGCGACAGCCAGGCACTTGAACCCACAACGACCAGACCGGACAGTAATTTCAGGGTTTGTCTGCGGCTCAAACGTTGGGCGCTGTTTTCCAGTGCTTCCAGGGCTGCACCCGGTGCAGGAATATTCTGAAAGCGGCTGTTGAGCTCGTTGTTCAGGGCCTGGATACGCTGCCAAGCGCACTCATGGTCGGCATGTGCAACACGCCACTGCTCACATTGCTCGCGCAATTGTGGGGTGTGCCCTTGGCTGTTGAGGCGCATCGACCACTGAATCGCCTGTTTCACGACCTGTGGCGAAGGCTCTTGCGAACGCGCATGAGCAGAGGCGCCGCTCACGCTGGATACCGCAACAGATAACAGTGATAAAGCGCGTCGGCGACATAGCGTTCTACCGAGCGCACCGACACGCTCATTCGTTCGGCGATCTGCTTGTAGGGCATGCCTTCACACTGAGCCAGCAGAAAGGCCTGACGGACTTTGGGTTTCAAGCCATCCAGCATCTTCGCAATGCTCTCCAGCAACTCGAAAACCAGCTCACGGGACTCGGGCGAAGGCGACTCGTTGCAGGGTAAATGCGCGATGGCTTCAAGATAGGCGCGCTCCAGCTCCTCGCGTCGCCAGTGATCAATAACGATCCCTTTGGCAACAGTGCGCAGAAACGCACGGGGCGCTTTCAGCTCAAGCAGTTCGTGGCGATTGAGCAGCCGGACAAACGTATCCTGCGCCAGATCCGCCGCATCGGCTGCATTGCCCAGCTTGCTGCGCAGCCAGGTGTTGAGCCAGCCGTGATGATCGATGTAGAGCGAACGCAGTGTGGCGTGATGAGAGGGCATCGTGGCGCGCCATCCCAGCGCGGCGTAAATGATAATGAGTCGCATTGTGTTAAAGCGCTGCACAATTTGCAACTGCTTAAGGGATGGGACGCCAGCTGCTTGTGGCTTATGCCCTCAGGTATTGCAGGACGGTTTCGATGCTGGCCAGTGGCGGCGCGGACATTAACTGCCCCGTCGGGCACCACGGATAACTGACCTGCTGCAACCAATCCATCACCGGCTCCACCTCTGCAGCCGGGCAGACCAGCATCTGCTCGATGGTGATCTTCAAATGCGTCGCCAATCCTGAATCAAACTGCCAGTCATATTGCCCGCAACCGAAGCGCAGATCCCCGGTGGCCTTATCCGACATCCCCACCAGCCACGTGCAGTGATGCTCGGTCGCCTCCTCGGTCGGCGGCTCACCGATGCAGAATGTGTAGACGTTTTCATAGGTCTGCCCGAAACGCCGCACCAGCACCTCCGCGATACCGTCCCGGCCTTCAACGGTGGGCGGGAATGAAATAGCCCCGGTGTGGACAACCATCTCCAGCGTGGCGTGGCTGACGAATGCCTGGCGTAGCAAGTGTGGGCGATTGCCGTCTTTGGCTAGGATGTAGTGTTCGATGGCTTGGGCTGGGGTGGGCATTGAGGGGCTCTTTTTGTTTGGAAAATGGCTTGGGCAATCAGCCTATCGTATGACCCGATCAATGGACCGATCAAACCAAATCCCCTTTGAAATGCATTTTCTGTAGGAGCTGCCGAAGGCTGCGATGCATTTATTCTGACATACCGCTATCGCAGCCTTCGGCAGCCCTCATAAAACCAAAATAACTTACTGAATCTAAATGCTTTTCTGTAGGAGTGAGTTTGCTCGCGATAGCGTCAGTTCATGCAATAAGGTCGTCGGCCAAGAAATTGAATCGCGAGCAAGCTCACTCCTACAGGGTCCGTGTTTGCTGGCATAGCGGACGTGCCCCATTAACACCCTGTATCCATTCATTCCTTCAAAGCTCGCCCCAATGTCGCAGGATGCGAGGGTCGTTTTTTCAAGGAAGAATCATGTCTCTGGCCATTGTTCATAGTCGTGCCCAAGTGGGCGTTGAGGCACCTGCGGTTACGGTCGAAGCGCACCTTGCGAACGGTCTGCCTGCGCTGACGCTGGTGGGTTTGCCGGAAGGTGCGGTGCGGGAAAGCAAGGATCGGGTGCGCAGTGCGATTCTCAATTCCGGGCTGAAATTTCCGGATCGGCGTATCACGCTCAACCTCGCTCCGGCTGATCTGCCCAAGGACGGCGGCCGATTTGATCTGGCGATCGCTTTGGGTTTGCTGGCTGCCAGCGGTCAGGTGCCACTGGCGGCGTTGCAGGATGTGGAATGCCTCGGCGAGCTGGCGCTGTCGGGTGCGATCAGGCCGATTCAGGGTGTGTTGCCTGCAGCGTTGGCAGCACGCGCGGCGCAACGCACGCTGATCATCCCGGCGGTAAATGCAGAAGAGGCATGTCTGGCGTCGGGCTTACGGGTGATTGCGGTCAATCATTTACTGGAGCTGGTGGCGCATTTCAACGGACAGACGCCTATCACGCCGTACCAGTCCAGCGGGCTCATACATCAGGCCATGCCTTATCCGGACCTCAGCGAAGTGCAGGGCCAGACGGCCGCCAAACGGGCGCTTATCATCGCCGCTGCTGGCGCGCACAACTTACTGTTTAGCGGCCCTCCCGGCACCGGCAAAACACTGCTCGCCAGCCGCTTGCCGGGTTTGCTGCCACCGCTGGATGAGTACGAAGCGCTGGAAGTGGCGGCGATTCAGTCGGTCGCCAGCCAGATCCCGCTGACCAGTTGGCCGCAGCGGCCGTTTCGTCAGCCTCATCACTCGGCATCCGGCCCCGCATTGGTCGGCGGGGGCAGTCGCCCGCAGCCCGGCGAGATCACCCTCGCCCATCACGGCGTTCTGTTTCTTGATGAGTTGCCGGAGTTTGATCGACGGGTGCTTGAGGTGCTTCGCGAGCCCTTGGAGTCAGGCCACATCGTGATCTCCCGAGCGCGGGATCGGGTGCGGTTTCCGGCGCGCTTTCAATTGGTCGCTGCCATGAATCCGTGCCCCTGTGGATATCTTGGCGAGCCGACCGGAAGGTGCCGGTGTTCGACGGAGCAGATTCAGCGCTACCGCAACAAACTGTCCGGACCGTTGCTGGACCGTATTGATCTGCACCTGACTGTCGCCCGAGAAACCACCGCTCTCAACCCGACTGTACAAGGCGGTGAAACTACCGCCAGCGCTGCGGCAATCGTTGCCAAGGCGCGGGATCGCCAGAACCAGCGTCAAGGTTGCGCGAATGCGTTTCTGGATATGCCCGGTCTGCGCAAGCATTGCGTGTTAACCAGTGAAGACGAGGCCTGGCTGGAAACGGCATGTGAGCGATTGACCTTGTCGCTGCGTTCGGCGCATCGGCTGTTGAAGGTGGCAAGGACGTTGGCCGATCTGGAGCAGGTGGACGAGATTAATCGCAGCCATGTTGCGGAGGCGTTGCAGTACCGGCCGGCGAGTGGTTGAAATTGCTGGTTCTGCGGGATTGCGCCTATCAAAAAATATTCAATCATCTGATTTGGAATACTTTTTACCTGTAGGAGCGCGCTTGCCCGCGAATCGGTCTATCAGTTGATAAATATATCGGCTGCGCTGACGCTATCGTCCGGATGCGGCCCAGACCAAGCGCTCTAGTTAAAAATGAAATAACCAACTGAACTTAAGTGCTTTTCTGTAGGAGTGAGCTTGCTCGCGATAAGCCTCAGTTCATGCGATAAATTTGTCGACCAAGAAATCGAATCGCGAGCAAGCTCACTCCTACAGGGGGGCGTGTTTGTTGGCAGACGGCGTGGCGCCATGGACGCCGCTCGGTAAGGTCGACGATAACTAAATAACCAGTTCGACCTCAGCGCCATTGAAAATAGTTTGCAATGCGTCTTTTAATGCGGAGAACTGCGTTGACGAGTCGTTACTTCCTTGCGGTATTTCTGCCAAAAAACTTGAACTACCAAAAAAATCAATAAACTCAGGTTTGACTGTCACTTCGAGACTATCAGAATGCAAACTAACTTTTGCAATTGCATTAGATATCTCATATTCCGATTGATGTGTTTGAAAGCCGATGCCATCATTGACAGTCGCGTTATCTTCATCGTCCAGGCGGGTAATAATAATGAAGTTCGCCGGATTTTCTGGATCATCACCCAAGGCAACTATTAATACTCCGTCTTCCTCGTAGCACTTGATGGTCGACGCAACAAACTTTTTCATTATATCCTTCCTTCGTCGCATGACCGAGGGCGTCGCTTCAGCCCAAGGTTCAGGCCTTGTGAGGCGGCCAGGCTCGGAATATATATCAGAACTATCGGACCGGACAAGGCAATGAGTGGCTCAAAAAATGCGGTGCAGAAAATAGAGATAGCCATTCAGGCGATTGCTGACGAAATCATACGCAATAAAAATAACGCTTTGTTGTTCACAACAAATGAGCAGTTGGAACAATTTAAAGCGGTGCTAGATACGACGTTAAATAAAATAAATCTCGGTAGTGTTCCTGAGAAAAGTGATCGCAATCTTGGTTTGGCGATAATCATTGTAGATCAATGGCCCTATGAGTTTAGCTTGGGGATTAAAATTGTTGAGGCGGAACAGGCTTATAAAGATTTATAGCTGCTTTTGGCTTGTCATCCTTCGCAGTCATGTGGCCGATGCGTTACAGCATCGGCCGGGGAGTAGTTGAAAGGTTTGTATCTACAGGCCGGCGCCATCTGTGTGTGATGTGATCCAAGGACTTGCGCAAAACCTGTGGGAGCTGGGCTTGCCCGCGATAAGTGCGACTCCGTTTATCTGGCAGACCGCGGTGCCCTTATCGCGGGCAAGCCCGGCTCCCACATGACAGCGACCAGCCATGGTTCTGTGTGCGCTCCTCAAGTTTTCCACAGGCTGGTTTCCTACAGTCGGAGCGGAGTTATCCACAGATCGCCAGCGTCCTGTGCCGACAGTCGTGTCCGCCTCAACGGATTAACCTCTCTCCCGGCTGAATATTCAGCTACTGGATTTGGCGATCTGGTTGGGAACCAATACATTGACTATTAAGTGTGGGCAGATCTTGCCCAAGCTTTATGGCTGTTGTGTGCGGGAGATCTTAGGGTCTGCCGGAATGGTTCTCCCCCGGTTCGCCAACCTGCACACAGCCGCCACCTATTCGTTTGGCGATGTCTAGGCGGTGGAGTCATTTATTCTAGAGAACTTCTACCTGATGGATAAACACACTCAGCCACCCCACATCCCCATGCTCTTCATCCGCCAGAAAAAACACATGCACGCCATCTGCCTTGAAGGCCAGGTCTGGTTCTGCGCGCGCGACCTTGGTTATCTGATGGGGATTTTTCTGGATGAGCACCGCGCTCGCAAACTGGCACCCGATCAACGCAAAACCGTTTTGCTGGAGCGCTACGGGGTCACTCAGGACACGTTGATGATCAGCGAGTCAGGGGCCTACATGTTATTGCTCTATCAGCACGGGGCTCAAAACGGGCCGTTGCGCGAATGGCTTGAGCATCATGTGGTGCAGGCCTTGCGCGACAGGCATGAAGTCCCGACAGCGCAACGCCCGGTGCTGGGGTTGATGCATTGGCCAGAGATGACCCTGAGTCTGCTGAACTGGCAGAACGAATCGTGGATTCGCGTGCGGGACATGCCAGAGATCTTGCTGGAGCGTTCACGGCAGAACGCCGGAAAGACTGCTTCGTGGTGGCGACGGTTGTTGGCGTAAGCCATACAGTTGGCGCCGCGCACTGTATCTTGCGACACATCTGCCTCCTGCTTAAAGTGTCGCGCACTTAAGTGAGGAAACATCCAGATGGAATTCAACAACGGCTTCCTGCTCAGCCTCTCGCTGTGCCTGGAAATTGGCCTGGCCAATATGGCGATGATCAATATCGCCATGCAGCGCGGTTTCGCTCAGGGTGTCTGGCTGGGGCTTGGCACCTGTGTTGGCGATTTGATTTATGCCGTGCTGGCAATGATGGGCATGGCAGTGTTGTTGCAATTCGAGGCGGTGCGCTGGGTGCTGTGGATTGGTGGCTCGCTGGTGCTCTGTTTCCTGAGCGTGAAAATGCTGCTCAGTGCTTTCAAGACCGACGGGACGATGCAGCAGAGCGGTGAGCAGTGGGGCAAGACCAATCTGGCGTTGTTCTCCAAGGGCGTCATGCTGGCGATGTCTTCGCCCAGCGCCATCCTGTGGTTTGCTGCTGTAGGCGGCGCGATCATTGCGCGTCAGGGGCATGACGTGGCGAGCGCGGGTCTGTTCCTGTCAGGCTTTTTTGCGGCGGGTCTGCTGTGGACGATTTCACTGTGCGCGGTGGCCTGGCAAGGCGGTCGGCTCATCGGCGAGAAGCTGATGAAGTACACCTACATTGCGTCGGCGCTGATCTTTGCTTACTTCGCAGTGTATGTCGTGGTGAGTGGGTATGTGGAGTTTGTCGGGGCCCCGGTTGGTCTCTAGGGGCCAACATGCACTCCCCTTGAATTGAAATGCAGCTGCCCCGGTGTTGATGGCACCGCGCTGTCTCGCGGCAAACATAGGGCCTGTAGGAGCTGCCGAAGGCTGCGATCGCGGTGTATCAGGACAAATGCTTCGCAGCCTTCGGCAGCTCCTACAGAAAATGCATTTCAATCCAGTGGTTTGCATGGTGCTCGTGCGCTCCTACAGTTCTATGTTTGCAGCGCGAAAGCATGGTGTCAGCAAAACTGACCTTCAACAAAAAACGCCCCGAAGGGCGTTTTTGTTTATCACTTAACCATCAACGAAACCGGTCAACCTCGGTGCGCAAATCAGCGGCCAGGGTGTTCAGTTCTTCTGCGGTGATAGCCAGGTGCGAGACAACTTCACGTTGTTCGCTGTTGGCCAGCGCGATGCTTTGCAGGTTGCTGCTCAACAAGGTAGCGGTGCTGCTTTGTTCCTGGGTAGCGGTGGTGATCGCGGCGAATTGCTGACCGGCCGAGCGACTTTGCTCGTCGATCTGCTCCAGCGCGGCAGCCACTTTGGCGTTACGTGCCAGGCCTTCCTGCATCTGGGCATTGCCCTGTTGCATGGTGGAGATGGCGTTGCCGGTCTCTTGCTGGATGCTGGTGATCATCCCGGAGATTTCGTTGGTCGCATCCCGCGTACGGGTTGCCAGGCTACGCACTTCGTCAGCCACCACGGCGAAACCACGACCTTGTTCGCCAGCCCGTGCTGCTTCGATGGCCGCGTTGAGGGCCAGCAGGTTGGTCTGGTCGGCAATCGAGGTAATCACACCGACGATGCTGCCGATTTCCTGAGAGCGTTGCCCCAGGGTATTAATGACCGATGCAGTGCTGTTGATAGAGGCAGCAATCTGCTCCAGGGACGACGAGGCTTCCTGCATCGAGGCGCGACCGATACGGGTCTGCTGAGCGTTTTCCTGAGCCAGACGTTCGGTGTTGCCCATGTTGTCGGCGATGTTCAGTGACGTGGCACTGAATTCTTCAACCGCGCCCGCCATGCTGACGATTTCACCCGATTGCTGTTCCATGCCGCGATAAGCACCGCCGGACAGACCGGACAGCTCATGGGCGCGGCTGCTGACTTGTTGAGCGGCCGTGCGGATGTGAGAAACCATGGTCGACAGGGCTTCGCCCATCTTGTTGAAGCTGGTTGCCAGTTGGCCAATTTCGTCATGGCTGCTGATGTTCAGGCGCACGCTCAAATCACCGGCACCCAGTGCTTCGGCCTGACGCACCAGCTCAGACAGCGGACGCAGTTTGCTGCGCAGCAGCCAGATGGCGGAGCCCACGGCAATCAACATCGCCAACAGGCTGCCGATGGCCAGTTGCGTACCGACGTTCCAGGTCACGGCGCTGATTTCGTCCTTGGGCATGTTTGCCAGAACGGTCCATGGCCCACCGCTGAAGGGTTGGGCAACGCTGTAGAAGTCCTCGCTGGTGTCGCTCCAGTACTGGCCTTTACCCGGCTGTTTGCCTAAATCAGCAACCGCTTTGGCCGCTTGATCAAGTGCCTGCACGCCTGCAGGCGGTACCAGCCAGCGGTTTTGATCGTCGAGCAGGGCCAGAGAGCCGGTTTTGCCGATGCGGAAGTTTTTCAGGTTTTCGAACTGGGTTTTCTCTGCGTCGGTGTAATCGAAGCCGACGAACAACACCGCAATGACTTTGCCGGAGCTGTCTTTCACGGGGGTGTATTGCGTCATGTAGGAGCGCTCGAACAGCACGGCTTTACCGACGTAGCCCTGACCTGACATCAAGCGGTCGTATGCAGGGTGCTTGCGGTCGAGCATTGTGCCGATGGCTCTGCTGCCATCCTGCTTGGTTAGCGAGGTGCTGATGCGGATGAACTCGTCGCCGCTGCGCACGAAGACCGTGGCCACGCCTTCAGTCAGTTGACGGAACTCGTCAACTTCCTTGAAGTTGTTGTTCAGCGCGTGGTCTCCCAGGATCAGGCTGGGTGTCTGTGTCCCGGCGACTGTAACCGGTTGGTCCGCCTGAACGGTAAGGCCACTGGCGAAACGCTTTTCAAACAACCCGCTCAGACGCTGGGTGCTGACCCGCAGTGTGCTGTGAAACGTGTTGAGCTGGTCGGCCAGCAAGCGGGCCTCACTCGACATGTGCTCTTCACGAATGACGAGGTTGGCGGAGTCCAGCGAGCGCAGCGCGAAGACAGTACTGCCGGAGATGACAACTGCCAGAATAACGGCCAGAGCAATACCGAGTTGCGAAGCAATTCGTGCACGAGGCTTGGACATGACGGCTCCTGGCCGAACGGAGGGTCTTGAGTGACCTCTAATAGCCGTTCAGCTGAATGTAATTAAGTGAAGGTAGCCTTGGTTGTACAGAATTTGTACAAAGGGGCGTCGATTCTAACATCGGCCCGGGACTTCAATACTTGAGTATCGTTCCCGGAATTAGCCGACTAGTTTACGGCATGTGTCGCAATGCCACTATCCCTTGAGGATTTGCACCTCAGGTAATTCCATGGCGTTGACCTCGCTTTGCAGGAAATCTCCCAACCGGCGCAGGCGTTCGCTGCCGGGTCGGGTTCTGGGCCAGACCAGGTAATAATCTTCGCCGCTATAAACAGCGGTACGCCACGGCAGACTCAAACGATTCTGGGCAACATCTTCGGCGACCATGAGCAGGTCCCCCATGGAGACGCCATAACCCCGGGCGGCGGCAATCATGCCCAGTTCCAGTGTGTCGAACACTTGTCCGCCTTTAAGTGAAACCTGTTCTGATAAGCCCGTGCGCTCAAGCCAACTGCGCCAGTCCCTGCGGTCTGGCGTCGGGTGCAGCAATTCTGCGCTGGCCAGGCGTTGGATATCCCAAGGCTGATCGTCGACCAGATTCGGCGCTCCGACGGGAATCAGCAATTCCGGGAACAAGCGTATTGCCTCCCACTCAGCGGGGAGATGGCCACGACTGAGCAGCACGGCGCAGTCGAACGGCTCGTGACTGAAGTCCACCACATCTATTTCCATCCACGCACTGGTCAACTGCACTTCGTTGCCTGCCTGCAGGTGGCGAAAGCGACTGAGCCGCGCCAATAGCCAGCGCATGGTCAGGGTCGGCGGCGCTTTCATACGCAAGATCCCTTCATCGACGGAGAGCGTGTTGCAGGCGCGTTCCAGTGAAGAGAAGCCATCGCGCACGCCGGGCAACAAGGTCCGCGCGGCTTCGGTCAGCTGGATGTTACGACCGATGCGCTGAAACAGTCGGCAGGCAAAGTGTTCTTCAAGGGTACGAATGTGCCGACTGACAGCACTTTGGGTGATCGACAGTTCTTCGGCTGCCCGCGTGAATGAGCTGTGCCTCGCCGCCGCTTCAAATGCGCGCAATGCATAAAGAGGAGGAAGACTGCGAGGCATTCAGAACGCTCCTACCGCGGGGGATGGCGATTTTAGCTAAAAAACTAACAGATGAGTTTTACTCATGCTAACGATCTTTATTATCCCTTTGTGCTCGTCCCCTTAAGTACCGAGAATGGGCGGCTCATAACTGCCCCCTGAAATCGAGCGTCGCGCCATGCAACAACCTGCCATCAAAGAACTCTGGATCATCCTGCGCCTTGCCGGGCCGCTGATCGCTTCACAGATGGCGCACATGGTCATGGTTTTCACCGACACGGTGATGATGGGCCACATTGGCCCGGAAGCCTTGGCGGGCGGCGGTTTGGGCGCGGCCACTTACAACTTTATTTCGTTCTTCTGTGTTGGGGTCATGGCCGCTGTCGGTACGCTGGTCGCCATCCGTCATGGTGCAGGAGACAGCAAAGGCGCCGCGCAACTGGTTCAGGCCGGTGTCTGGCTGGCGTGGGGCATGGCATTGATCGCCATGCTGATCCTGTGGAACCTCGAGCCAATCCTCTTGCACTTCGGCCAGACCGAATCCAACGTGCATATGGCCGGTCAATTTTTGATCACCTTGCCGCTGGCGTTACCCGGCTTGCTGACGTTCATGGCCTTGCGCGGTTTTACCAGTGCGTTGGGGCGTGCAGGCCCGGTCATGGCAATCAGCGTGGGTGGCGCGATTGCCAATTTCGTCCTCAACTACGCCCTTATCCATCAGATGTTCGGGCTGCCCAATCTGGGCCTGATGGGTATTGGCCTGGTTACTGCGGTGGTCACCAATGGTATGGCGTTGATTCTCGCCCTGCATATCCGTCGCCATCCGGTCTACGCGGCCTACCCGATCCGCGAAGGTTTCTGGCAGCTGTCGCGCAGTCATCTCAAAGAGCTGTGGAAGCTGGGCTTGCCCATTGGCGGGACCTACGCGGTTGAGGTTGGTCTGTTTACTTTTGCGGCGTTTTGCATGGGTGCGATGGGCAGTGCGCAAATGGCGGCGCACCAGATCGCCCTGCAGTCGGTGTCGATGGCGTTCATGATTCCGGTGGGGATTTCCTACGCAGTGACCATGCGCATTGGTCTGCACTATGGCGCGGGCAATCTGCTGCTGGCTCGCACTGCCGGGCGTGCGGGGATTATCTTTGGCTCATTGGTCATGCTGATGTTCGGCATGCTGTTCTGGCTGGCGCCGCATCTGGTGATCGGGCTATTCCTTGATATCAAGGATCCGAAATTCGCCGAGATTGTAGAACTGACGGTCAAGTTGCTGGCGATTGCCGCCTGGTTTGAAATTCTGGACGGTGCGCAAACCATCGCCATGGGCGCGATCCGTGGCTTCAAGGATGCCCGCACCACCTTCCTTATCGGGCTTGCCAGTTACTGGCTAGTGGCGGCCCCGGCGGCGTGGATATTTGGTTTCTACACCAACCACGGTGCCGAGGGCGTCTGGTGGGGGCTGGCGTTGGGGCTGCTGTGCTCAGCGATTGCGCTGACCTTTGCCTTCGAAAGAAAGACCTCGCGGTTATTGCGCCGGGAAGCTGCGGCGGTGCCGGTGATGGGGTGAGGATGTTTGATGTTGTCTGCTACCGCTGTAATGGACCAAACAGACAACACTTAAAACTCTAAACTCACACGGAACCTGTGGGACCGAATTCATTCGGGAAGGCGGTATATCAAGCGCTACACAAGGTGCGGATGTACCGGCCCCTTCGCGAATGAATTCGCTCCCACCGGGAACAGACATAGCATCTGCCACAGAAGACGCGTCCGCAGGCAGATCAAAGGCTTTCGTGAGAGCGCCTGGTCCAAATCAGGGGCGCTACATCAAACCTGTGGGACCGAATTCATTCGGGAAGGCGGTATCTCAAGCGATACACAAGGTACGGATGTACCGGCCCCTTCGCGAATGAATTCGCTCCCACCGGGAACAGACATAGCATCTGCCACAGAAGACGCGTCCGCAGGTAGATCAAAGGCTTTCCAGGCACCCCGTAAGAGCGCCTGGCTCAAATCACGGGTGCTACATCAACCCTGTGGGACCGAATTCATTCGGGAAGGCGGTATTTCAGGCGATACACAAGGTGCGGATGTGCCGGCCCCTTCGCGAATGAATTCGCCCACCGGGAACAGACATAGCATCTGCTACAGAAGACGCGTCCGCAGGTACATCAAGGCTTTCCAGGCACCCCGTGAGGGCGTCTGGCTCAAATCCCGGGTGCTACATCAAACCTGTGGGACCGAACTCATTCGGGAAGGCGGTATTTCAGGCGATACACAAGGTGCGGATGTACCGGCCCCTTCGCGAATGAATTCGCTCCCACCGGGAACAGACATAGTATCTGCCACAGAAGAAGTGTCCGCAGGCAGATCAAAGGATTTCGTGAGAGCGCCTGGTCCAAATCACGGGCGCTACATCAAACCTGTGGGACCGAATTCATTCGGGAAGGCGGTATCTCAAGCGATACACAAGGTACGGATGTACCGGCCCCTTCGCGAATGAATTCGCTCCCACCGGTATGTGCGCTTGCAGTCCAATCCGGTGACAGGTAGCCCGGAAATCAAACCCGGCTCAACGCCTCTGGCGCTTGCTTGTCCCGCTTCAGGTACTTGATCAACTCCGGCAGCGGCAGCGGTTTGCTGATCAGGTAGCCCTGAACCTGATCACAGCCAAAACCGCGTAACAGCGCCAGCTGCTGAGCGGTTTCGACACCTTCGGCCACCACTTCAAGGCTCAGGTTGTGAGCCAGGTTGATCATGGCGTGGACCAGCTTGCGATTTTCTTCGCGCTGTTCCATCTCGCCGACGAAGCTTTTATCGATCTTCAGCAGCGCGATTGGCAGGTTGTTGAGGTGCACGAACGACGAAAACCCTGTGCCGAAATCATCCAGTGAGAAGCGGACCCCCAGGCGTCCAAGCGCATCCATGGTTTGTTTGACCAGATCGCTGCGGCGCATAACGGCAGTTTCAGTCAGTTCGAATTCCAGCCATTGCGCATCAATGCCCCGCTCGGCAATCAATCGGCCTAATGTCGTCAGCAGCTGGTTGTCCTGAAACTGGCGGAATGACAGGTTAATCGCCATGTGCAGTTGCGGCAGACCATTTTCCAGCAACCCCTGCATATCGCGCAGAGCCCGGGATATCACCCAATAGCCCAATGGCACGATCAGCCCGCTTTGTTCCGCCAGCGGCACGAACTCGCTGGGTGGCAGCAAGCCTCGCTCCAGGTGTCGCCAGCGGACCAGCGCTTCGAGGCCGACGATGCGGCCGCTGGTCAGGCAGAGCCGCGGTTGGTAGTGCAACTCCAGCTCATCGCGTCGCAACGCGCGGCGCAACTCGCCTTCCAGATCGGCGAGGCTACGGGCGTTGCGATTGAGCCGGTCGTTGAAGATATGAAAGGTGCAGCCCTGAATGCCTTTGGCTTGCTGCATCGCGATATGTGCATGCCACATCAGCGGATCAGCGCCTGCTTCTGCGCGGGAATGAGCGATCCCCAGGCTGCAGCCGATGAGCAGACTTTCGCCGTCAACCCAGTAAGGCTCGGACAAGGCTTCGGTGATGCGTTCGGCCATCCACTCGGCGCGCTCCGGTGCGCGGCGGGTATCGATCAGCAGTGCAAATTCATCGCTGCCCAGTCGGGCAATCTGGTCGCCGACTTCCATCTGGCTTTTGAGTCGCGCCACTACCTGCAAAATCAGGCGGTCCCCGGCTTGATGGCCCAGTGCATCGTTGGCGCGGCGGAAGTTATCCAGGTCCAGATGGCCCAGCGCCAGGCCACGACCGTCGTTGTCCAGCAGGCGCGCTGCCAGCAGGGTCTGGAAACCCTGGCGGTTGGCGATGCCGGTCAGTGTGTCTTGCTCGGCCAGGCGTTGCAGGGTGTTTTCCAGCAGCGCGCGCTCGCCCACGTGGCGCAGGCAGTTGCGCAGTGCTGCGGGCGTCATTTCGCTGCGAATCAACCAGTCACTGGCGCCAAGCGGCGCGATCAGTGGCTCTTCTTCAAGCAGCATGACCACCGGCAGGTTGCAGCGGCCGGGCGGAGGCTGGAGCTCTGGAGTGGTCAGTAATACCGTATGGTGGTCATCAACCAGTGCGGCGTTAATATCGTTCCAGTGCGAAAAGAACAACGGATTTGCCTGATTCTGCTCTTGCGTGAGGCAACTGCGAAGCAATACCAGCCATTCCGGCTCGTGGGCCAGCACTAACAACCGCAAGGGTTGGACAGGCGTAGGCAAGCTAGCTCCCTAGACTCGAAAAGAGACAAACAGAAGGCCCGGAATAAGGGGCAAAACAGAGCGTTAGTTCAGCATTCGGATAAGCAAATGTAACAAAACCAAAAAAATTAGATAGCAGCGGGCGATATAAGACCTCACTCATTGGCAGACGGTCGCTGCACAATCGCCATAGCCTGCTAAAATGCCCGCCCATTTCGTTAGTGACTCTTTTTTTCATGTCCCGACTCAATCCTCGGCAACAAGAAGCCGTGAACTACGTCGGCGGCCCTCTTTTGGTGCTCGCCGGTGCAGGCTCCGGCAAGACCAGCGTGATCACTCGCAAGATCGCCCACCTGATCCAGAATTGCGGGATCCGCGCCCAGTACATCGTCGCCATGACCTTTACCAACAAGGCCGCCCGGGAGATGAAGGAGCGGGTGGGTACCCTGCTGCGCGCTGGCGAAGGTCGCGGCTTGACCGTATCGACGTTTCACAACCTGGGGCTGAACGTCATCCGCAAGGAACACGCACGGCTGGGGTACAAGCCGGGCTTCTCGATCTTCGACGAGACCGACGTTAAAGCCCTGATGACCGACATCATGCAGAAGGAATACTCGGGCGACGACGGCGTCGACGAGATCAAGAACATGATCGGCTCCTGGAAAAACGACCTGATCCTGCCTGCGCAAGCGCTGGAAGAAGCCCGCAACCCCAAGGAACAGACCGCTGCCATCGTTTACACCCACTATCAGCGCACGCTCAAGGCGTACAACGCAGTGGACTTCGACGATCTGATTCTGTTGCCGGTAAAGCTGTTTCAGGAACATGCCGACATTCTGGAGAAGTGGCAGAACAAGGTCCGCTATCTGTTGGTGGACGAATATCAGGACACCAACGCCAGCCAGTATCTGCTGGTGAAGCTGCTGATCGGCGTGCGCAATCAGTTCACCGTGGTAGGCGACGACGACCAGTCGATCTATGCCTGGCGCGGGGCGCGTCCGGAAAACCTGATGTTGCTCAAGGAAGACTACCCGTCGCTGAAGGTGGTCATGCTGGAGCAGAACTACCGCTCGACCAGCCGTATCTTGCGCTGCGCCAACGTGCTCATTTCCAACAACCCTCACGAGTTCGAAAAACAGCTGTGGAGTGAGATGGGGCACGGCGATGAAATTCGTGTGATTCGTTGCCGCAACGAAGACGCCGAGGCCGAGCGCGTGGCTGTTGAAATCCTCAGCCTGCACTTGCGTACTGATCGGCCTTACAGCGATTTTGCGATCCTCTA
Organism: Pseudomonas quasicaspiana; assembly: GCF_021147825.1. NCBI lineage: Bacteria > Pseudomonadati > Pseudomonadota > Gammaproteobacteria > Pseudomonadales > Pseudomonadaceae > Pseudomonas > Pseudomonas quasicaspiana. The sequence goes on along the minus strand of NZ_JAGTPI010000033.1, from coordinate 10,552 downwards.
TCGCGGTAACTATCAGGCCAAGCTGATCGAGTTGAAGTTGCAGCATCACCAGGTGCCGTATCGCCTGTCCGGCGGTAACAGCTTCTTCGGACGTCAGGAAGTTAAAGACCTGATGGCCTACTTCCGCTTGCTGGTTAACCCGGATGACGACAACGCCTTCCTGCGGGTGATCAACGTGCCGCGCCGGGAAATCGGCTCCACTACCCTGGAAAAGCTCGGCAATTACGCCACCGAGCGAAAAATCTCGATGTACGCCGCCACCGACGAAATTGGCCTGGGCGAGCATCTGGACAGCCGTTACACCGACCGCTTGCAGCGCTTCAAGCGCTGGATGGACGGCGTACGTCAGCAGTGCGCGCAGAACGATCCGATTGCCGCGCTGCGCAGCATGGTCATGGACATCGATTACGAGAACTGGCTGCGCCAGAACAGCTCCAGCGACAAGGCTGCCGACTACCGCATGGGCAACGTCTGGTTCTTGATCGAGGCGTTGAAAAACACCCTCGAGAAAGACGAAGAAGGTGAAATGACCATCGAAGAAGCCATCGGCAAGCTGGTCTTGCGTGACATGCTCGAGCGTCAGCAGGAAGAAGAGGACGGCGCGGAAGGCGTGCAGATGATGACTCTGCATGCTTCCAAAGGCCTGGAGTTTCCGTACGTGTTCATCATGGGCATGGAAGAGGAAATTCTCCCTCACCGCTCCAGTATCGAAGCCGATACCATCGAGGAAGAGCGCCGTCTGGCTTACGTGGGCATCACCCGTGCGCGTCAGACCCTGGCGTTTACCTTTGCTGCCAAGCGCAAGCAGTACGGTGAGATCATCGACTGCTCGCCAAGCCGCTTCCTTGATGAACTGCCGCCCGACGACCTGGCCTGGGAAGGCAATGACGACACCCCGACCGAAGTGAAGGCAGTGCGCGGTAATACCGCATTGGCGGACATCCGCGCGATGTTGAAAAAGTAATTTTTACTATTGATTGCGCAGATTCGCGCACCCGAGGAAGCAACGTGGAAGCATTGCATCAGAAGATTCGCGCAGAAGGCATCGTACTTTCCGATCAGGTATTGAAAGTCGACGCTTTTCTCAATCATCAGATCGACCCGGTGCTGATGCAGCAGATTGGCGACGAGTTTGCGGCGCTGTTCGCGGATTCGGGCGTGACCAAGATCGTTACCATTGAGGCCTCAGGTATTGCGCCTGCGGTGATGACCGGTTTGAAACTGGGTGTGCCGGTAATTTTCGCCCGCAAGCATCAGTCGCTGACCCTGACCGAAAACCTGCTGCTGGCCACGGTGTATTCGTTCACCAAACAGACCGAAAGCACGGTAGCGATCTCGCCTCGTCATCTCAACAGCAGCGATAACGTGCTGATCATTGATGACTTTCTGGCTAACGGAAAAGCGTCTCAGGCGCTGATTTCCATCATCAAGCAAGCAGGCGCAACGGTCGCCGGGCTGGGCATCGTGATCGAAAAGTCCTTCCAGGGCGGCCGCGCCGAACTGGACGCACAGGGCTATCGTGTCGAGTCCCTGGCGCGGGTTAAATCCCTGGCGGATGGGGTTGTAACGTTTGTTAATGAGTAGCACGTATTTCTGTAGGAGCGCGCTTGCCCGCGATGGCGTCCTGCCAGATATTAAGGTATCGACTGCCATGCCGAATCGCGGGCAAGCGCGCTCCTACAGTGGGTAGAACTACATCAACCCGCACTCCACCATCGACAGCGGGTCACCGTCGCCGATGATCAGGTGATCCAGCACCTTTACGTCGATCAGCCACAACGCATCGCGCAGGCGTTTGGTCAGGTCGATATCGGCCTGGCTGGCGTCGGTGACGCCCGAGGGGTGGTTATGGCAGAGGATCAGGCTGGCTGAGTTATGGGCCAGGGCGCGCTTGACCACTTGCCGAGGATGCACGTGGGCGCTGTTGATCGAACCGTGGAACAGGATTTCGAAAGTCTGAACCCGATGCTTGTTGTCCAGAAACAGGCAGCCAAACACCTCATGGGGTTCATGGCGTAACAGCGCCTTGAGGTAGTTGCGCACCTGCTCCGGGCTTTCCAGAGCAGAGTCGCGCCTCAGGCTTTCCGCCATGTGTCGGCGAGCCATTTCCATGACGGCCTGCAACTGCGCGAATTTGGCAGGCCCAAGCCCCAGATGTGAGCTGAACATGGTCAGGTCAGCATCCAGTAACGGTCGCAGCCCACCGAATTGATTCAACAGGTATCGGGCGAGGTCTACAGCGCTTTTTCCGGCCACACCGGTACGCAGGAAAATAGCCAGCAGCTCTGCGTCGGACAGGCTCGCCGAACCCAGCTCCAGTAGCCGCTCACGCGGGCGTTCGGCCTCAGGCCAGTTGCGAATACTCATACCACCTCCATGTGTGTGGGGACCGCTGTTCCAGCACGGTCGCTGTGCTATCTTAGCCCATCTTTTTTGCGCGGCGATCGGCCTGGGAAACGCCCATCGCCGCCGCGTACCACTCGACTAAAAGGCAGGCCTATGCAGCGGCTGTATCGGAAACGCATCGTTCTTGGCGTTGGCGGCGGTATCGCGGCCTACAAGAGCGCAGAACTGGTGAGACGCTTGCGTGACCAGGGTGCTGAAGTGCGTGTCGTCATGACCCGAGGTGGTGCCGAGTTCATCACTCCGCTGACCATGCAGGCCCTTTCCGGGCATCCGGTTCATCTGGATTTGCTAGACCCGGCCGCAGAAGCGGCGATGGGGCATATCGAGCTGGCCAAATGGGCCGATCTGATCCTGATTGCACCCGGCACCGCAGACCTTATTGCGCGTTTGGCACAAGGTATTGCCAACGATTTGCTGACCACGATTGTTCTGGCCACCGACGCCATTGTGGCCGTTGCCCCGGCGATGAATCAGGCCATGTGGCGCGACGCTTCCGTGCAGGCCAACATCCGCTTGCTGGAAGAACGTGATTTCCGCATATTCGGCCCTGCTTCCGGCAGTCAGGCCTGTGGCGATGTTGGCTTCGGGCGCATGCTTGAACCCAATGATCTGGCCCAGTCCGCCGCCGATTGCTTCCAGCGTCTGTCTTTGACCGGCAAGCACGTGCTGATTACGGCCGGTCCGACCCAGGAAAACATCGACCCGGTGCGTTACATCACCAATCACAGCTCCGGCAAAATGGGTTTTGCCCTGGCCGAGGCCGCGATCGAGGCTGGCGCACGCGTCACGCTGATCACCGGCCCGGTTAACCTGCCGACGCCTGATCGTGTGTCGCGCATCGACGTCGTCAGCGCCCGGGACATGCTGGCCGCCTGTGAGGCTGCGATCCCCTGCGATCTGTTCATCGCTTCCGCAGCGGTCGCGGATTACCGACCTGAGGTGGTTGCCCCGCACAAACTCAAGAAGGATCCGTCTACGGGTGACGGCCTGTTGCTGCAGATGGTCCGTAACCCGGACATCCTGGCGACTATCGCTACCCGCCCGGATCGCCCGTTCAGTGTTGGCTTTGCCGCTGAAACTGAACACTTGCTCGACTATGCTGCACGCAAGCTCAAGGACAAGAACCTTGATCTGATCGTCGCCAACGATGTTGCCAACCCCAGCATCGGCTTCAACAGCGAAGAGAATGCTTGCAGCGTGATCGACCGCGCGCTGCATGCAACGATTTTTGCCCAGACCAGCAAGGGCAAGATTGCCCGCCAGCTGATCACTTTTATCGCCGAACGAATGAACCAGGTTTAATTACGAATGCACGCCCTACAAGCCAAGATCCTCGACCCTCGCATTGGCAGCGAATTTCCTTTGCCGGCCTATGCCACTGTTGGCTCCGCCGGGCTCGACCTGCGCGCCATGCTCAAAGAGGACACTGTCCTGGAACCAGGCCAGACACTGTTGATCCCGACCGGCCTGTCGATCTATATCGGTGATCCAGGGTTGGCGGCATTGATTCTGCCGCGCTCCGGTCTTGGTCACAAACACGGTATTGTTTTGGGTAACCTGGTGGGTCTGATCGACTCCGATTACCAGGGCGAACTGATGGTCTCCTGCTGGAATCGGGGACAGACCGCTTTCAATATTTCTATAGGCGAGCGCATTGCCCAACTGGTGCTGGTACCGGTGGTGCAAGCGCATTTCGAACTGGTTGAAGAGTTCGATGAAAGCCAACGTGGTGCTGGCGGTTTCGGTCACTCAGGCAGCCACTGACCTTTGAGCCGATGACTGGATGCCGGGCAGCCTGGGGCTGTTGCGGCATCGAGTGAGTGACTGTCCAGCTTCAGGATGAATGACCGGGGAGCGTTCAGGTGCAAGGCAGCCAACAGCATGCAACATCCGATACCCAGCCTCCGGCGCCAGCTCTGGCTGTGCTGGTTCCGGGCATTTTTCCTGCGCTGATCGCGCTGATCATTGCCAGCGCTCTGGTCTATCTCGCCCTGACCAGCAATCCTCAGGGGCGTCAGCACCTTGAGCAAGCCTGGGGTGGTAGTCAGGCTTCGGCAATGGGGCGGGCTCTCAAGCAAATCGTTGCCGAGACTCAGGCCGCGGCCCGGGATCCTGCACTCCTTCAGGCTTTGCAAAGCGCTAACCCTGCTCTCATCGACGAAGCGCAAAACCGGCTGCGCTTTCGCGATGGCGTACTGGGCGCCCGTCTCAACCCACCAGGTATGTCTGAAGTGGGCAGCCAGGGTGCGTTGCCTGTCAGTTTCTCCACGCTGGACATGCTCAACAAAGTGAGTCGCGGCGAGGAGCCTGTGCCTGAGGCTCGCGCAGTTGGCGAGCGCTGGATGATCTACAGCGCCGCGCCGCTGCGTTCTGACCCGTCTGCACCGGTCAGCGGCACGCTATTGCTGGCCTTTGATCCGCAACGATTGCTCGATGCGCTTCCCGTCATGCCTGAATCGACGGGCAAGATTCGTTTGATTCAGCAGTTTGGTAATGGTCCAGAGCAGGTTTTGCTGCAGCGCGGCGAAGCGGATGGCGCCAAACCACAACGGCTGGAAACGGGCTATGCAAACTGGAAGCTGGAGTTCACGCCCGGCCCGGCGCTGGACTCCTCACCTCCCTGGCTATTGCTGACGCTGGCGGCACTCGTCGCTCTAGCCGGTGTTTTGCTGGGGCTTTACCTCAATGAAAGGGCTCTGCAACGGGCCATTTGCGCCGACGTCCGACAACTTGATCAGCTGCTTCAAGAACTCTCTCGCGGAAAAGCCGTCAAACCCTTCGGTTTGGGCCTGCCTGTCCTCAATGGGCTGGCTAGACGTCTTGCCTGTTTTTCACCTTCCCTTCAACAACCGGTAACGGAAATCGTTGATAAGAAGGATGGATCAGGCTCGGCTCCTGGCTCCAAGATGACCGACTTAAAGACACGCAGTGCTTCAGCATCGGCTTCACACGTCGCCACTGGTGACGACTGGACCGATCCGCTGTTTCAAGATACCGACATTCTCGATATCGACATCCTCGACGAAAACCAGGACTTCCTGAGATCGGAGCACCCCCCAGTTATGAGCAGTCCAGCATCTGTGGCACCAAAATTTCCTGACGATATCTTCCGCGCCTATGACATCCGCGGCATCGTGGGTGACACCCTCAGCGCCGAAACGGCGTATTGGATTGGTCGCGCCATTGGCTCCGAAAGCCTGGCCCAGAACGAGCCCAACGTCAGCGTTGGCCGCGATGGACGTCTTTCCGGCCCCGAGTTGGTCCAGCAACTGATTCAAGGTCTGCACGACAGCGGTTGTCACGTCAGTGATGTTGGCCTGGTGCCAACACCTGCCTTGTACTACGCGGCCAACGTGTTGGCGGGCAAGACCGGTGTGATGCTGACCGGCAGCCACAACCCCAAGGATTACAACGGTTTCAAAATCGTTATCGCTGGCGACACCCTGGCCAACGAGCAGATCCAGGCGCTGCACGAGCGCATCAAGACGGGCAATCTGACTTCGGCCAAAGGCAGCATCACTAAAGTCGACATCCTTGATCGCTACTTCAAGCAGATCAAAGAAGACATCGTCATGGCCCGCAAGATGAAAGTGGTCGTGGACTGCGGCAACGGCGCTGCCGGTGTCATCGCCCCGCAACTCATCGAGGCGCTGGGCTGCGAAGTGATTTCGCTGTTTGCTGAAGTGGACGGCAACTTCCCGAACCATCACCCGGATCCGGGCAAGCTGGAAAACCTTCAGGACCTGATCGCGAAGGTTAAAGAAACCGGCGCTGATCTGGGCCTGGCTTTCGACGGCGACGGCGACCGTGTGGGCGTTGTCACCAACAAAGGCAACGTGGTCTACCCAGACCGTCTGCTGATGCTGTTCGCGCTGGACGTGCTCAAGCGCAATCCGGGTGCCGACATCATTTTCGACGTCAAATGCACCCGTCGTCTGACACCTTTGATTCAGCAGCATGGCGGTCGCCCGGTAATGTGGAAGACCGGTCATTCGTTGATCAAGAAAGAAATGAAGAAAAGCGGCGCGCTGCTCGCAGGCGAAATGAGCGGCCACATCTTCTTCAAAGAGCGTTGGTTCGGTTTTGACGACGGCATCTACAGCGCTGCGCGCCTGCTGGAGATCCTCAGTCAGGAGTCGCAATCGGCTGAAGATCTGTTCGAGACCTTCCCGAACGACATTTCGACGCCTGAAATCAACATCAAAGTGACTGACACCACCAAGTTCAGCATCATAGAAGCTCTGGAGAAAGATGCTCAGTGGGGCGATGCCAAGCTGACCACCATTGACGGCGTACGAGTGGACTATCCGAAGGGCTGGGGTCTGGTGCGCGCTTCCAACACAACACCGGTACTGGTGCTGCGTTTTGAAGCCGAAACCGAAGCCGAGCTGCAACGTATCAAGGATGTGTTCCACGCCGAACTGAAAAAGGTTGCGCCGGACCTTCAACTTCCGTTCTGATTGTTTTTTCCTTTGACTGGAGCCTTGAATGACCCTCGAACGTGATTCCGCCGCCAACATCGCCAAAGTATTGTCCGAAGCGCTCCCCTACATTCGCCGCTTTGTGGGCAAGACGCTGGTGATCAAGTACGGCGGTAACGCCATGGAGAGCGACGAGCTGAAAACCGGCTTTGCGCGCGACATCGTGTTGATGAAGGCTGTTGGCATCAACCCGGTGGTGGTTCACGGCGGGGGGCCTCAGATCGGCGATCTGCTCAAGCGGTTGTCGATCGAGAGTCACTTCATCGATGGTATGCGTGTCACTGATGCGGAAACCATGGATGTGGTGGAAATGGTTCTCGGCGGCCAGGTCAACAAGGACATCGTCAATCTGATCAACCGTCATGGCGGCAGCGCCATCGGCCTGACCGGTAAAGACGCCGAGCTGATTCGCGCCAAGCGTCTGACCGTTACACGTCAGACGCCGGAAATGACCAAGCCTGAAATCATCGATATCGGCCACGTCGGCGAAGTAGTCGGTATCAACACCGACTTGCTGAACATGCTGGTAAAAGGCGATTTCATCCCGGTCATCGCGCCCATCGGCGTGGGCGCAGACGGCGAGTCTTACAACATCAACGCCGATCTGGTGGCAGGCAAAGTCGCTGAAGCCCTCAAGGCTGAAAAGCTGATGCTGCTGACCAACATTGCCGGCCTGATGGACAAGCAAGGCCAGGTACTGACCGGCTTGACCACCGAGCAAGTCAACGGCCTGATCGCCGATGGCACGATCTACGGCGGCATGCTGCCGAAGATCAAATGCGCGCTGGAAGCGGTGCAAGGCGGCGTGACCACCTCGCACATCATTGACGGTCGTGTACCAAATGCCGTGCTGCTGGAAATCTTCACCGACACCGGTGTAGGTACCCTTATCAGTAATCGCAAACGTCACTGATCACGCTTGATGCTTCATGAAAGCCCTGCCGGTTTCCGGCGGGGTTTTTTTATGGCTGTTGTTGCTGGCGGTCGGACAACATGCAAACTACTGGATTGAAATGCATTTTCTGTAGGAGCTGCCGAAGGCTGCGAAGCATTTCTGCTGATACATCGCGATCGCAGCCTTCGGCAGCTCCTACAGGCCCATGTTTGCCGAGACAGCGGGGTGCTATCGACACTTGGGCATCTCTCAATGAATACATCCACTACTTCAGCTTATTGAGTGTGAGCTGGAAACTCAGGGCGCTGTCAGTCGCTGAATCCGGGCGCGATCTTGTGTAAACGCTGCCTCGGCCTGGGCGCGAGCTTGTTGATAGCGCTGTATATTCAGGTCGAGGTCATGTTGCTGGTCGCGGAGATCGCCCATCTGGTCAATCAGTGATTGAGGCACCGGTTTGCCGGCCCGCTCCAGATCCGCCGCCTGCCCCTGTAACGAAGTCTGCTGCGTGTCCAGGCCTTTGAGATTGCCTTGCGCCAGGGCAATCAAGGCATCCAGTTCGGAAAGTTTGCGGGCCTTGGCGCGATCGACATCTTCGACATTGCTGTAAAGATTGAGCAATTGCGCGTCTGCGCTTGCCTGGGCCTTTTTCGCCTGGGCCTGATGGACCTCATCGGCGGTTGGCGGGGGCGGCACCACCTGCACGACGCGGCCTTGGGCATTGAGGACCTCATAACCCTTGGCAACGTACTCGGGTGGTACACCCTGACGATCCAGCACCGTCACGCCGCGGCTATCAACATAGCGATAGAGCAACGGCTGCGGGGCGTCAGCAGCCTGGATCGCTGCAAACGGACTGATTACAAGGGACAGCAGCAAGCAAACCAAGCGTGGCTTAGTCATTCAAACATCCTTGATATCTCAATCCGAATGGCGACGGACATGACGCTCCTAGATCCCGAACTGCGCCCGATACGCCTCAACAGCAGGCAGGTGCTGTTTGAGTTGCGGATCGTCGGCCAGGAACTCCAGCACCTGATTCAGCGAGACGATGCTGACGACCGGGATCCCGAAATCGCGTTCCACTTCCTGAATGGCCGACAGCTCGCCATTGCCGCGCTCCTGACGGTTGAGTGCAATCAGCACGCCCGCCGCAGTCGCTTCCTGGCCTTTGATGATCTGCATGACTTCGCGAATTGCGGTGCCTGCGGTGATCACGTCGTCGATGATCAGCACATTGCCGGTCAGTGGTGCGCCGACCAGACTGCCGCCTTCACCGTGATCCTTGGCCTCTTTGCGGTTGAAGCACCAAGGCAAATCGCGCCCGTGATGTTCAGCCAAAGCCACGGCTGTTGTGGCTGCCAGAGGAATCCCCTTATAGGCTGGGCCAAACAGTACGTCGAAGGAAATACCACTCTCGACCACCGCTGCGGCGTAGAAACGACCCAGCTGTGCAAGGGCCGAACCGCTGTTGAACAGGCCCGCATTAAAGAAGTACGGACTGGTGCGACCGGACTTGAGAGTGAACTCACCGAACCGCAAAACCCCACGGTCGATGGCAAAACGAATGAAATCGCGTTGATACGCTTGCATGAAAAAAGCCCCGAATACCACGGATTTAGCTAATTAGGTAGAGCTCGGGTATCATACACGCACGTGATTTTTGGGGCCATTTATGCGGATCATCAGTGTGAACGTAAATGGCATTCAGGCGGCAGTCGAGCGCGGTTTGCTCAGTTGGCTGCAGGCTCAGAATGCCGACGTCATCTGCCTTCAGGACACCCGCGCATCCGCCTTCGAACTGGACGACCCAGCTTATCAGCTGGATGGCTATTTCCTTTACGCGTGCGAAGCTGAAGTTCCGGCCCAAGGTGGCGTGGCGCTTTACTCGCGGCTGCAACCGAAGGCGGTAATCAGCGGCCTTGGCTTTGAAACAGCCGACCGCTACGGGCGTTACCTGCAAGCAGATTTCGACAAAGTCAGTATTGCCACCTTGCTGCTTCCTTCGGGAATGAACGGCGACGAAGACTTGAATCAGAAATTCAAGCTCATGGACGATTTCGGCAAATATCTGGATAAACAGCGGCGCAAGCGTCGTGAGTACATCTATTGCGGCTCGTTGTACGTGGCGCAGCAGAAGCTCGACATCAAGAACTGGCGTGACAGCCAGCAATCTCCTGGCTTCCTCGCGCCCGAGCGTGCCTGGATGGACGAGATTGTCGGCACCATGGGTTATGTTGATGCCCTGCGTGAAGTCAGCCGTGAAGGCGATCAGTACAGCTGGTGGCCGGATAGCGAACAGGCAGAGATGCTCAATCTCGGCTGGCGCTTCGACTATCAGTTGCTGACACCGGGCCTGCGACGCTTCGTGCGTAGCGCGCGTCTGCCACGTCAGCCACGCTTCTCGCAGCACGCACCGCTGGTAGTGGATTACGACTGGACGCTAACGATCTAGTATCCACCACCCACAAAAAAGCCGACTTCGTGTCGGCTTTTTCGTTTGGGTCGGGACCCGCAATCCCGGTGGGAGCGAATTCATTCGCGAAGACGTCGGTACATCCACTGCATGTGCATCGTCGGAAACATCGCCTTCCCGAATGAATTCGGTCCCACAGGGTGGGCGCGAGGCCTATTTGGTCAGCCGCGATGTAAGCGGATACTGTTACATCCATCGCCCACAAAAAAGCCGACTTGGTGTCGGCTTTTTCGTTTGGGTCGGGACCCGCAATCCCGGTGGGAGCGAATTCATTCGCGAAGACGTCGGTACATCCAC
>NZ_JAGTPI010000032.1:0-69786 GCF_021147825.1 Pseudomonas quasicaspiana | reverse complement strand
GTGGAAGGGGTGGGGCGAGGTCTCCCACGGTCTGTACTGTTGCAGCAGTCAGATGCGAACTGTTCGTCCCACCACCCCTTCAAGTCTAACCATACAAGCGAATTCATTCGCGAAGGCGGTAGTTCAGGCGGTACATCTGCAGCGTATGCACCCGCCTCTTCGCGAATGAATTCGCTCCCACGAACAACCGTGTATTCAGGAGTTTTGGCGGTGAAAACACATTCCTGTGGGAGCGAATTCATTCGCGAAGGCGGTAGTTCAGGCGTTACATCTGCAGCGTATGCACCCGTCTCTTCGCGAATGAATTCGCTCCCACTAACAACCGTGCATTCAAGTGGTTTGGCGGTGAAAACATAATCCTGTGGGAGCGAATTCATTCGCGAAGGCGGTAGTTCAGGCGGTACATCTGCAGCGTATGCACCCGTCTCTTCGCGAATGAATTCGCTCCCACCAGGTTTTGCGCTTGCGGGCAAATATCGACGCCTATACGTCAGATCATGGCCCTGCGTGATCAAACCTCGCTGCGCCCTACCCCATTCGCCACCCTGATCACATCCGCCATCACCGCAATAGCGATCTCCGCTGGAGTTTTACTGCCCAGGTTCAAGCCGATCGGCGCGTGAATACGCTGCAACTGCGCCTCTTCCAGACCACCAATACGCACCAGCCGCTCCATGCGTTTTTCACTGGTGCGCCGCGAGCCCATGGCGCCGATGTAAAAGGCGTCGGTTCGCACGGCCTCCATCAGCGTCAGATCGTCCAGTCGCGGATCGTGGGTCAGTGCAACCACCGCTGTGGCAGCGTGGCAGCCACCTTCGGCGATGAACACCGACGGCAGCACCTCGCGGATTTGCACGCCTGCCATAGCGAACCCTGCAATGACCTCAGCACGTGGATCACAGAGAATCACTTCGTAGCCCAAGGCCACAGCGAAACTGGCGCAGAACTCCGCCACGGGAGACAGCCCGGCAAGAATCAGCCGATACACGGCCCCGACTCTGATAAACACTTGATCACCCGACACTGAAACCCGCGCCTCTTCCATGCTCGCCGGGCGAATATCGCGTTCAGTGCCGTGCAGGCGCACGCCCCTTATTGCCAATTCCCGCCCAGCGAGAGCGTGATCTATCGCTGCCAGGTGTGTCTCGCTGTCTTCGCCTGGCTCAAGGTACTCGACCAATACATCCAGTACGCCGCCACACGGCAATGCCAGATTGGGTGCCAGTCCGCCATCGCCGTAGCGCACGATCTGATTCACCTGCGGAAAATACCGTGCAGCCAGTCGCTCGAGGAAATCATCCTCGACGCAGCCCCCCGAAAGCGAGCCGCGATGCTCCCCCGTCGATAACGCCACCAACATCGCCCCCGGCCCTCGCGGTGCAGAACCGAAGGTCGAGAGGACCGTGCAGAGCCAGATCGGCTTGCCGGACGCGAGCCAGTCACGGGCTTGCTGAATGACCTGCAAATCAAGCTGCTTCATCGTTAAAACATCCAACCCTGCGCCGCTTGAAATAAAAAAGGCCACCCCTCAACGGAGTAGAACCGAGGTGGCCTGGATAACTGGGGATCGGTCTTCGGATCAACGGATATTCCGGTATTCTTTCTCGCTCACCTGCTCCATCCAGTTCACCACCTTACCGTCCAACGCTTCGGCAATGGCGACATGGGTCATGCCGGTGTTGGCGGCTGCACCGTGCCAATGCTTGACGCCGGGCGGAATCCACACGGTGTCACCGGCCTTTATTATCTGAATAGCCTTGCCTGATTCCTGCACTAGCCCCGTTCCCGCGGTGACGATCAGGGTTTGCCCCAACGGATGCGTATGCCAGGCAGAGCGGGCACCCGGTTCGAACGTCACCGTCGCACCACTTACCCTGGCAGGCTCACTGCCCTTGAACGGCGCATCAATCCGCACTGCGCCGGTAAAAAAGTCCGCCGGGCCCTTGACCGAAGGCTGTGATCCGTTAGGCGTAACGGTCACCGGCATCGCCTCCGCGTGGGACTCGAACGCGACTAGCGAGAGCGATAAAGCAGCAGCTGCAAGTGTTCTCATGATGACCTCACTGGAATGTATTAAGCGCTGAACCGTGGATGCGGGCGCCGCAACCTCAGCCTTGAGCACCACGCTGTGCAAAGACCTCTTTCAACACCGGCACTGCCGACATTGCCTTTGGCCAACCGGTGTAAAACGCCAGATGCGTCACCACTTCAGCCGCCTGTTCGCGGGTCAGACCGTTGTCCATGGCGCGGTTGAGATGGAACGGCAGCTGTGCCGCCTGGCCCTGAGTAATCAATGCAGCAACGGTCACCAGGCTGCGATCCCGCGCCGTCAGGCTGGTTTGTCGCCACAGGTCTGCAAACAGCACTTCATCGGTGAAGCGCCCGAGCTCCGGGGCTACATCTGCCGTCGCAGCAGCAACAGCTGCTTTACGCCTGGCTTCGCTGGCGGGGTCGAGAGTCAGCGGCTCAGTGGCCGGTGGCACGATCTGGTCTGCAGGAATGCCCCGCTCGTCAAAGACGTTTTTCGCCACGCCCACCGCGGACATCGCGTTCGGCCAGCCGGAATAGAACGCAAGGTGAGTAATCAACGCGCTGATTTCACTGGGCTTGAGACCGTTGTCGAGACCCAGTTTCACGTGGCTGGTCATCTGGGCGGTCTGTCCGCCGGCCACCAGTGAAGACAGGGTGATCAGGCTGCGATCACGAGGCGACAGTTCCTTGCGCTTCCAGACTTCGCCGAACAGTAACTCAGTGGTGTATTGATAAAGCTGAGGCGTGACTTCCAGGACATCAGGCAAAGGCTTCGGATCAGGCCTGGCTCTGGATTCGCTGCCATCGGATGCAGCAGCGAAAAAGAGAGTGGCGAACGCGGTTGCTAGCAGCTTCATGCATGGCCCTTTCAAGTAGATGAATGTGCCCGGGATCTGGCCCCGGCGGGTAAATGATCCTTGGACGTTAAAGCACTGAAAGGACCAGAACTATGGGCGATAACCGCATGCAACGATGAGTGGAATTCACCAATACTTTTCAAGGCTGGTAGCGCAACGCATCAACCACCAGAGAAAATGCCAGCGAGGCATGACGCCGGTTCGGGTAATACAGGTGATAGCCCGCGCACGGCTGACACCAATCGTCGAGCACAGCCACCAATCGGCCGTCTTCAATGAACGGTGCCGCCCGGTCTTCCGGCAGATAAGCCAGCCCAAGACCCGCCACTGCCGCATCCAGCCGCATGAAAATGCTGTTGAAGGTCAGTTGCCCTTCCACCCTAACCTTGACCTCGCGGCCATCCTTTTCGAAGTCCCAGACAAACAGTTCGCCATGGGTCGGAAAACGAATGTTGATGCAGTTGTGCCTGGCCAGGTCCTGCGGGACTTCAGGTCGCGAATGCCTGAGAAAATAATCCGGTGAACCCACGATGACCCAGCGCAGATCAGGACTGATCCGCACGGCAATCATGTCCTTGGCGACCCGTTCGCCCAGTCGCACGCCAATGTCGAAGCGCTCGGCGACGATATTGGTCAGGCCGGAATCGATATTGACCTCGACATTGATGTCCGGGTACTGCGGCAACAGTTTCTGCAACGCCGGGGCAATGATCGAGATGGCCGCGTGCTCACTGGCCGTAATGCGGATGGTGCCAGCGGGCGTTTCGCGTTGATCGCTCAACATCGCCAACTCCGAAGTGATCTCATCGAAGCGAGGCTTCAGCGTGCGCAGCAACCGCTCACCGGCCTCGGTCGGTGAAACACTGCGGGTAGTGCGCGTCAGCAAGCGCAACCCCAGCCGCGCTTCGAGATTGCGGATGGTATGGCTCAAGGCCGAAGGGCTGACACCCAGTCTGGCGGCAGCCTTGGTAAAACTGCGATCGGTCGCAACAGCGGCAAAGGCGAAGAGATCGTTGAAGTTTTCCTGCTGCATTCGGGGTTCCGTTTTCTGAGGCATCTGGAGCGCCGAAGCTGGCAAGTCCGTTCAATTAAAGCATCCGGGATTGTCACGACTCACTGTTCCGACATCGGCTGTTCCACCATCGGCGTAAAGCTGGCGAAGGTCAGGTTTGCACAAGACTCAATCAACGCGCTGACGATCTCGGTCATCGGCGCACTGGAAAAATGCGCAGTCATTTCTGTCGCGCTGGACCAGTAGCCGCTCATGATCCATACGTCGTCCCGACTGGAGCTACGAATCAACGAATAACCCAGACAGCCCTGAATGTGTTGAATACGTGCGACGCAGGCTTGCAGATAAGGCTCCAGCTGTGAGTCCGCCTCCTGATTGATCCAGATTTCCAGCGTGTTGACGGCTGTAATAGTCATGATTTTTGCCCGCGGCTCGTTGAGTGCGGACAGGAACTTAACCAGCCATCGGGCTCATGAATATAGGGTCAAATCTAATCAGGCTACTGAGCGAAATTCATCAATCACGGAATTGGCCTGCCTGAAAAGCTTTCGGGCGTTGGTTTTTGAGCTGGCCGGAAGGCGTCTTGCGCGAGTCAGAACTGACGTCGTCCATGGGGCGAACAAGCTACAGCCCTCGCGGGAAAAGAGCTTGCGCCATGTCGGTATAAAACCGGATTCAACATCATGGGTTATCGCTTGGGCGTAGTGCGTTGCCACTGTCACTTGAGTTGCTGGCTGGACACAGGCAGCAATCAACGGCCCATTGGTCCCTCGTGAGATACATCCTGCAATGAATGCGTCTGCAATGACACATGCTTTCGTGAAGCAGACACGGACCTATCGACGCGCTGGAAAGGAGTCAACGGCTTGTCGAGGGGGCGTCTGACTCGCAAGATTTGGCGGTTAACGGGTTCCACTCAAGGCCAGGCCGCCCCATTAAATAAACCAATAACATAATAGAAATACATATCAATCAATAAAATACATATTAGCTTAGAATCAAAAAGCCTTTTACAGCGCACAACCATAAGAATAGGTTCTTAGAAAACCAACCTGACTTTCGCCTTTTGTCAGTCTTCCATGCGCCCGACTCCCGCTGTGAAAAGGATCTATCCATGCCCCTGAGACATTCCTCGGTAATACCCGACCTCGCCAATACTGCAGCAATACACAGTCTCATGGGTCAAGGGTCGAGGATTGCGCGATGAGTAAACGTTTCCCGTTATTTCGCCTGCTGGCCGCCTGCGCCACCGCCGCCACCCTGCTGGGCTGCTCACCGTCCGCTCAGGATCTGGAAGCCAACAAGACCCTGAAGATCGCTTTCTTTCGCGACAACACCACACTCGTCAGCCTCGATCCCTTCCAGGTTTACTGGCTGGAGCATCGCGTAGTTTTGCGCAACGTTGCCGAGTCGTTGACCGATCAGGACCCGCAAAACGGGAAGATCATTCCCTGGCTGGCTGAAAGCTGGGAAGTCAGTGATAACGCGCTGGAATACACGTTCCATCTGCGCAAAGACGTGACCTTCAGCAATGGCACGCGTTTCGATGCCCAGGCAGTGAAAGCCGCCTATGACTCCAACAAGGCCTTTGCGGCGCAACTGCCTACCACGTTCGGCGCGACTTATCTGAAGGGCTACGATCACGCAGAAGTCGTCGATGACTTCACCGTGAAGCTGGTGTTGTCCACGCCTAACGCAGGATTCCTGCAAGCCACCTCAACCACCAACCTTTCGATTCTGGCGCCGGAATCCTACAAGCTCAGCGTCAAGGAACGTTCGCTGGGCGCCATTATTGGCACCGGGCCGTTCGTGCTGGAGCGCTACACCCCGGAAAGCGGCCTGAAGCTGGTCAAGCGCAAGGGCTATGCCTGGCCGTCCGCCAATGCGAAGAACAAAGGCGAAGCGCACCTCAATACCGTCGAGGTCAGCTACGTGCCGGAAGAAAGCGTGCGCAACGGCCAGTTCGTACAAGGCCAGGTGGATATTCTCTGGCCTCGCGCGCCCTTCTCTGAAGTCGATCTGAACCTGTTCAAATCCAAGGGCGCCACGATTCAGAGCCGTTCGTTGCCTGGCCCGGCGCTGAACTTCTACCCCAACACCCGTGGCACGCGCATCCTGGCAGATCGCAATGTGCGGCTTGCGCTGCAAAAAGGCATCGACCGCAAGACCTATGCCGCGACCGTGTACAACCCGCAGTTCCCGGTGGTGACCAGCATCTATGACGTCACCACGCCGTACTACAAGAACAAGGCCGACACGCTCAGCTATGACCCGCAAGGCGCGGAAAAACTGCTGGATGACGCAGGCTGGCAAAAAGGTCAGGACGGCTATCGCAGCAAGGACGGCAAACGACTCAAGCTGGTCTACAACTTGTCGCCAGCGGAAACCGCAGGCGATGTGCTGATTCAGGACCAACTGCGCAAGATAGGCATCGAACTCAAGCTCAATGTGCTGACCACCGCTGAATGGGCGGCCGCCAACGCCTCGGGCAACTATGACCTGACCTCTACCTACATGACCCGTGCCGACCCGATCATTCTGCAAACCATTATTGATCCGCGCTCGGCCAACAGCTCGACCCTGGCCACCAACCTGTATGCACCGGAAACCCTGCCCAAGGCACTGGAACTGTTTGATGCGGGCCTGACTGCCACACAGGCCGAACAGCGCGCCAAGGCTTACGGCGATCTGCAGGATCTGTTGATTGAAGAAGGCTCGGCATTCCCGATCTACGAGCGCGTCTGGCAGGCCGCGACCGCCAAGAAAGTCCATAACTTCTACTGGACTGCAGAAGGCTTCGCCCTGCTCAACGACATCGAGATTGCAGCGCCATGAGCCGCTATGTGATCGGCCGGATTGGCCAGGCGCTGCTGGTATTGTGGGGTGCGTACAGCGTGACGTACTTCATCCTGTATTTACTGCCGGGTGACACGCTGTCGATCATGCTCAGTGCGTCGGGTGTCGAAATCGACGCGCTGTCGCCTGAAGAAATCGCCAAGGCACAAGCCTATTACGGTCTGGATGGCGGGATTTTCCAGCAGTACTTTCACTTGCTGTGGGGCGCGGTGCAGGGTGATTTCGGCAGCTCGCTGACCCTCAACCGCCCTGTGGCAGAATTGCTCGTCGAGCGCTTGCCGCAGACCCTGGCGCTGGCCGGTCTGGCCATCGTATTTTCATTGATTGGCGGCATCGGTCTGGCCTACCTCACCGCTTATGTACGCTGGCAGCCGCTCAAGGTCGCACTGGCCCGATTGCCCTCGCTGGGCTTTTCGGTGCCAGTGTTCTGGATGGGGCTGCTGCTGATTCAGTTATTTGCCTTTACCCTGGGCTGGTTTCCGGCCACCGGCAATCAGGGTTTCTCCAGCCTGATCCTGCCCGCCGTCACTCTGGCGATTCCCAGCGCTGCGGTTTATGCCCAAGTGTTGCAACGCGGCTTCCAAGGTGTCTGGAAAGAACCCTACATCATTACCGCCTATGCCAAAGGCCTGAGCCGTGCCCAGGTTCAGGCCCGGCATGCGTTCAAGAATGCAGCCCTGCCGTTGCTGACCCTGATCGGTCTGCAAGTGGGCAATACCGTCTCCGGAGCCGTACTGGTCGAGACGATCTTTGCCCGTTCTGGAGTCGGTCGCCTCGCGCAAGAAGCCGTATTACGCCAGGACATCCCCGTGGTACTGGCAATCGTCGCAGTTTCGGCGGCGGCCTTTGTTCTGATCAATCTGATCGTTGACCTGCTCTACCCCGCCCTCGACCCACGTATCGCCCACACACCAAAGGTCTCCTGACGCCATGACTATTTTTGATAATCGCCTTGAACGTCTGGCCCGCAGCTTCACCAAAACGGATCCGGCACCGCCCGCGCTGTGGCGACGTCGCAGTCGTTTCAGCCGGGCATTGGAGGCCACCCAACCGCTGTTGCGCCGACCAGGCTTCGTGCTGGCGGTGGCAATCATCGCCTTTGCGTTGTTGTCCGCCGTGGCGCCTAACCTGCTCACCGACTTTGCGCCTTACGCCACCTCCCCCGTCGACAAACTCACTCCACCCAATGGCGTGCATTGGTTCGGCACCGATGAACTCGGCCGAGACCTCTACACCCGCGTGGTTTACGGATCGGGCCTCTCGGTACAGGCAGCATTGCTGGCCGTGGGCATCGCGCTGGCGGGTGGCTTGAGCCTGGGCATCGTCTCCGGTTTCGCTGGCGGGCGCATCGATGCCGCGATCATGCGTTTCATTGATGTACTGCTGGCACTGCCAGGCCTGCTGCTCGCGCTGGCTATCGTTACCGCGATCGGCTTCGGCACCATCCCGGTGGCCATCGCCGTGGGCGTAGGGATCATCCCCGGTTTCGCCCGCACCACGCGAGCCGAAGTGCTGCGCATCAAAACCCTGCCCTACGTTGAAGCGGCGCGTCTGGGCGGCGCCAGCTGGACCCGGACCTTGCTGCGCCACATCCTGCCCAACGCCTGGGGCCCGGTTGCAGTACTGGCAACACTGGATTTCGGCGCGGCGATTCTCGCGACTGCGGGCCTGAGCTTTCTCGGTTTTGGCGCGGAGCCGCCTGCCGCTGAATGGGGCACGCTGATCGCCAACGGTCGTCACTTCCTGATGACCGCGCCGTGGGTGTCGTTGTTGCCGGGGCTGTTCGTCGTCGCCGTCGTATTCAGCTTCAACCACATCGCCCGCACCCTTGAGGAGACTCAACGATGAGCATCACGGATGCATTGATCGACGTGCGCCAACTGGCCGTTGCTTACCGTTTTGGCGGGCAGGTCAATCAGGCTGTGCGCGGCGTTTCCTTTCAGGTCGCCAAAGGGGAAACCCTGGCCATTGTCGGTGAGTCCGGTTCCGGCAAGTCCACCATGGCCAACGCCATTCTTGGGCTATTACCGGACAACGCCATATTGACCGGCGGCGAACTGTGGGTCGACGGCACGGACCTGACCCACGCCTCTGAACGGCAGAAGCGCCAGCTTCGTGGCAGCACCATCGGTTTGGTGCCGCAGGACCCCATGGTCGGTTTGAATCCCACGCTGCGCATAGGCAAGCAAATCGGCGAGGCGCTAATTCAGGCCCACGGCCGTCGTTATGCTGCCGTGGACGCTGATGTGCTGGAGTTGCTGCAACAGGTGGGTCTGGACAAACCACTGCTGCGCGCCCGGCAATATCCCCACGAACTGTCGGGTGGCATGCGCCAACGGGTGCTGATTGCGATTGCTCTGGCGGGAAATCCTCGGCTGATCATCGCCGACGAACCCACCAGCGCGCTGGACGTGACGGTGCAACGCAAGATTCTTGACCACCTGCAACGGCTGGTGGCCGAGCGCGGTATTTCGCTGCTGATCATCACCCACGATCTGGGCGTGGCTGCGGATCGCGCGGATCGGGTATTGGTGATGAAAAGCGGTGAACTGGTCGAACAAGGTCCGCCGCAGCAGATTCTCATAAGCCCGAGTCACTCCTACACCCAGGCATTGATAGCCGCCGCGCCCGCTTTCGGCCAGCGCAAGACGCCCGTTGCACCTCGCACTCTGGCGAAGGGTGCAGCGCCGATTCTGACGCTGGAGAATGTCGGCAAGTCGTTTCGGTTGCCCTATGTGAAGGGCGAAAACGCTGAATTCCAGGCCCTTGAAGACGTCAATTTCAAGGTCTATCCGGGGCAAACGCTGGCCATTGTGGGCGAGTCCGGCTCGGGTAAAAGCACCGCGTTGCGCATTGCGTTAGGGCTGGAAAAACCGACTCAAGGCCGCGTGTTGTTCGAAGATCAGGACATTACTCACCTGGGTTGGCGTGACTTTCGCCCGCTGCGGCGCCGCATGCAACTGGTCCAGCAAAACCCGTTCGCCGCCCTCGATCCGCGTTTCACCTTGTTCGAGAGCATCATTGAACCGCTGGTGTCGTTCGGGTTGCTCAAAGGCCGGGACCTGGAACAGGCGGCGCGCAAGCTGATCGAGCGGGTGCATCTGCCGGTGGCTTATCTCGACCGTTTGCCGCGGGAGCTTTCCGGTGGCCAGCGACAGCGAGTCGCCATCGCCCGCGCACTGGCGTTGCAACCGGACTTGCTGCTGCTCGATGAACCGGTCTCGGCCCTCGACGTGTCGGTACAGGCGCAGATTCTTGATCTGCTGGTGGAATTGCAACGCGAACTGGGCATCGCCTATGTGCTGGTGTCTCACGACCTCGCGGTGGTCGCCAGCGTGGCTCATCAGGTGCTGGTATTACGCCAGGGCAAGACCGTCGAACAAGGCGCTGCCAATGAAATTTTCCACCAGCCGGAAGCGGCGTACACCCGAGAGCTGATTGATGCGATACCGGGGCGACGGCTTGAGGTGGCAGCGCAGTATTGAATTGAAATCCATTCGGCAGCGCTCATCAAACAAAATATAACCACATGATTTGGAATGCTCTTCTGTAGGAGTGAGCTTGCTCGCGATAGCGTCAGCACAGGCAATATATTCATCGACTGATAGACCGAATCGCGAGCAAGCTCACTCCTACAGGTACTGTGTTTACAGCTCGATGTTGGTACACATCCCACAAGGACAATCATGACCCGCACCCTTCTGGCTTTGACCCTCGCCTCGCTTCTCGCACCAGCCCTCAGCCAGGCTGCGACAACGGACATCACCGATGCGCAGTACCGGAAAGTGCTTGAAGGCTCATGGCGCGCCAAAGAGAACAGCGCTCGCGACAGGTATCGGCATCCTGAGGAGACATTGAAGTTCTTCGGTCTGCAGGCTCAGCAGACGGTAATCGAGATCACCCCGGGGGGTGGCTGGTACAGCGAAATTCTCGCGCCCTTGCTCAAGGACCATGGCCGTTACATCGCAGCGGTTCAGGCCCCCTCCTCTGGCGACTATTACAAGAAAGCCGCCGATGGCCTGAAGCAAAAACTCAAGGCGGACCCAGCTCGCTATGGCAAAGCAGAAACCATCGAGTTCGACCCGCAGGCACCGGTATTCGGCAAACCCGGCTCTGCCGACCGCGTACTGACCTTCCGCAACGTACACAACTGGGTTCTGGCCGATGACGCGCCGCAGATGTTCGCCGCGTTTTTCAAGGTACTCAAACCCGGGGGCGTGCTGGGCGTGGTGGATCACAGGGCCAAAGACGGAGCGGATGTCAGCAGCATCAAAGCCAGCGGCTATCTGCCTACTGATTACGTGGTGAAACTGGCCACGGATGCGGGCTTCAAGCTGGAAGCGCAAAGCGAAGTCAACGCCAACCCGAAAGACACCAAGGATTACTCCGCAGGCGTCTGGACCTTACCGCCGTCGTACAAAACGGGCGATCAGGACCGGGCCAAATATGCAGCGATTGGCGAATCAGACCGGTTCACGTTGCGGTTTGTGAAGCCGGTGGGTAATTAGGGCACAGCTTATGACCTGGAATGCAGACCTGTGCAGTCTGTGTGGGAGCTGGGCTTGCCCGCGATAAGGCTGGACGCGATCTAACGCGAATCGCGTCCAGCCTTATCGCGGGCAAGCCCAGCTCCCACAGGTCAGCGTTTCCATCCAAGAGCTACACAGGCTGGCTGATGTGCTGCTGATAAAGCGCATTCAACCGCTCACTCACCGTGCGTTCGCCCGAACCAATCGGCCGGCCATCCACCACTTTCACCGGCGTGATGCCCGCGAGCGTGCCGGTGACGAACGCCTCATCGGCGCTGTAGACCTGAGCCAGCGTGAATTCGCCTTCGTGAACCTTGATACCGTTTTCACGCGCCAGACTGACCAGGGTCTGGCGGGTAATGCCGTTGAAGCAGCAATGCGCCGATGACGTCCACAGTTCACCTTTGCGCACGATAAAGAAGTTGGTGGAGTTGCAGCTGGCGACGAAGCCCCGGCTGTCGAGCATCAAGGCCTCATCGGCACCCGCGTGCAACGCTTGCAGCAAAGCCTGGATCAGGTTCAGACGGCTGTGGGAGTTGAGCCGCAAATCAAACACGTCCGGCGTGCTGCACCGGTAGGTCGAGGTGAACAGCGAAATGCCCCGGGCCTTGGCTTCCAGGTCGACCACTTTGTACTCAGCCACACACACCACAGTCGCCTTGCCAATGATGAAGCGCGGATCCTGATTGGGCGTGCTTTTGCGCCCACGGGTAATCATCAGGCGCAAGTGCGCACCATCAGTCATGCCATTGATAGCCAAGGTATCCCAGAGCACTTTTTCGACTTCGGCACGGGTCAGGCCGATATCGAGATCGATACTCAACGCACCTTCGAACAACCGGTCCAGATGCGCCTGCAGGGCAACCAGACGGCCTTGCACCAGTCGCAGTCCTTCCCAGACGCCATCGCCGCAGACAAAACCGGCGTCGAAGATCGATACCTTGGCGGCATCGCGATGAACGAACTCACCGTTGAGGTAGACCTTGACGTCCGCATTGCGCGGGTCTGGTGCATACGCCTGACTGCTGGTGGTTGAAAGCATGGGGGTCTCCGGTCTTAAAAAGAACGCTCGGCAAAGCGGGCGAGGAATTCCTGGGTACGGGGTTGCTGCGGGTTCTTCAGCACTTGATCAGGCGTGCCCTGCTCATGGATGACGCCATTTTCGAGAAACAGTACCCGCTCGGCAAAGTGGTAAGCGAAGCCCAGTTCGTGAGTCACCAGCAACAAGGTGCGACCTTCGTCAGCCAGTTGGCGAATCACCCGCAGGACTTCGCCGACCAATTCGGGGTCAAGCGAAGACGTCGGCTCGTCAAACAGCAAGACCTCAGGTTCCATGACCAACGCACGAGCAATCGCCACGCGCTGTTGCTGACCGCCTGACAAACGCCCCGGGTAGGTATCGCGGCGGTCGGCCAGACCGACTTTTTCCAGCTGCGCCAACGCACGTTCACGCGCTTCGGCCTGCGGGATCTTTTTCACCGAGATCAGCCCTTCCATGACATTTTCCAGCACGCTCATGTGCGGGAACAGGTTGAACTGCTGAAAGACCATGCCGACCCGTTCGCGCACTTCGCGCAGTTGACGCTCTTGATAGGAGCGCTCACCGCCACGCTCCTCCCCCAGCAGCACACCATTGAGTTCGATCTCGCCGCTGGTGGGCATTTCCATGAAATTCAGGCAGCGCAACAAGGTGCTTTTGCCCGATCCGCTGCCACCGATGATTGCGATGCGTTCACCGCGACGGACGTCCAGATCAATCCCTTTTAGCACTGGTTGATCGAAATTCTTGTGCAACTGGCGAATACGGAACAACGGTTGTTCGGTCATGACAATTCTCAACAAATCAGCGAAGCGCCAGACGGCGTTCAAGGCGCGCAGCGAGGAAGCTGAACGGCCAGATCAGGCAGAAATACAGCAGCGCAACCACCGTCAGAATTTCCAGCGGTCGATAGTAGCTGGAGCTGAGCAAGCGCCCCTGATACATCACTTCGGTCACTGCCAGGGTCGAGGCCAGTGACGTCACCTTGACCAGTTCAATCATGCGATTGGTCAGTGCGGGAAGCATGCGCTGGCAGGCCTGCGGCAAGATGATCCGCCGTAACGCACGGGCACGGCTCATGCCTAGCGCTTTGGCGCCCTCCCACTGACCGCGGACTACCGACTGAAGACCGGCACGAAAAATTTCCGCGCAGTAGGCCGCGGTGTACAAGCTCAGCGCCAGCGCCGCCGCGAAGAATGGCGTGAAGCGCACGCCCAGCAGTACCGGAAAGGCGTAGTAGATCCAGATCAGCTGAATCAGCACCGGCGTGTTGCGGAACACTTCAATAAAGGCAACGGCAGGCAAGGTCACGCGCCGTTTGGGCGACAAACGCGCGACGCCCAGCATCAGCCCGACTGGCACGCCAACCAGCGCGGCGATCACAAACAATTGCAGGGTGACTTTCAGCCCGCGCAGCAGCACTGGCAAGTTGTCGATGACGATCTGGAAATCCCAGGTGTAATCCATCTCAAGCGCTCCTCGCCAGGTGACGTTCAAGACGCTGGCTGGCCAGACTCGCCGCAAACAGCACACTGAAATACATCACGGCAATCACGCTATAGACCTCCAGTGGCCTGAACGTCTGAGTATTGATCTGCATGGCCTGATACAGGAGTTCGGCATACGCCAGCGACGACGCCAGCGCCGTGGTTTTGACCAGCTCGAAACTGCGTTCCAGAAAGGGTGCGAGCATGCGGCGCAGTGCTTGCGGCAGGATGATCCTGCGCAGCACTCTGGCCTGGGTCATGCCCAATGCCTTGGCGCCCTCCCACTGGCCACGTTCCATGGACGCAATGCCGCCGCGCAACACTTCGGCGTAAAAGGCGCTGGACTGGATCGACAGCGCCAGTACGGCAGCCGTAAACGGCGACAGACTGACCGGTGCCAGTACCGGCAACGCGTAGAAAAACCAGAAGAAATGCACGATGGCCGGGGTATTGCGGTAGAAACCGATAAAGGCCATCGCCGGGTAACGCAGCACGGCCCGCGATGACATGCGCAACACCGCCATCAAAGCACCCAGCAGGACACCGAAAAACAGTGAGACCAGCGCGATACGCAACGTGCCCAACAGGCCTTCGAACAGCAAGCCGCTATAGGGCCATATCGCAGAAAAATTCCAGGTATACACTCGTTGTTTCTCTCCTGGGGTGTTCCCCTCTGAGGCCGCTCAGCATTGCCTTCGCCAGACAAAGGCCGCGCATGGTAATAGCTGGACACAAATAGCGATAAATACCTGATATGCATTTGCATATTCGTTTTTGTTCTAGCAATCCATATGCCATTCGATTGCGTAAGCAGTAGCCTTTGATGTTTTCACACGGGCACCGCCATGAGCAGCGATTCACTGACCCACACCCTCGCGCGATTCGCTGCAGACCTGAAGTTGACGCACGTGCCCGACGTGGTGCGTGAGCAGATCAAACTGCACCTGATCGACGCCCTCGCCTGCGGTCTTGCCTCAACGCGCAGCGAACTGGCAGTCAGATTCCAGCAGCATTGCATCGAAGAATACGCTGCGGGCCCCTGCGCGCTGTTGGGCACCTCCGTGCGTCTGGCACCGGTGGGCGCTGCGCTGTACAACGGCATGGCAATCAATGCGCTGGACCATGATGACGGCTTTGAGGTGGATGGCCGCGGCATGGGCCATCCGGGTGCAAGTCTGGTAGCTTCGGCACTCAGTGGTATCTGGCTGCGCAAAACCTCTGGCGTTGAACTGCTGGAAGCGCTGATCGCCGCTTACGAGATCAACGCTCGGGTAATCATCGCTGTGCAGCCAAGCATTGAACGCTTTCGTCAGGTGTACGGCGTTTGCCAGCATCAGGCATTGGGTGCTGCGGTTGCGTTTGGCAAGCTGATGCAGCTGGAACCGGCAAGTCTGGAAAATGCCCTGGGTCTGGCGGGCACGCTGACGCCACTGCCGAGCCTGCGTAAATACAACTGGGAATCCCGCCCATTGGTGTCATTCAAGGACTTCACCGCACCAGCCGCCGAGGCCGGGGTCCGCGCGGTGCGCCTGCAACAGCATCAGTGGGTAGGCGCTCAATCGGTGCTGGATGGTGATCAGGGCTTGTGGCGCATGCTCGGCTCCGATCGGTTTGATCCAAACCAACTAATCGCCGACCTGGGCAGCGAATGGCTTGCAGCCAACGCCAGCCTCAAGCACTACCCCGCCTGCCGCTGGATACACACGGCGCTGGAGTCGTTCGAGCAATTGCAATCGAGCCATTCCTTCCACGCCTCGGCCATCAGCGAGATCCGCGTGCTGACCGGCACCACCCAGGCCCGCGACTTCATGGACAAACGTCCCGCCAACGAGGTGGACGCTCAATTCAGCCTGCCTCATACAATGGCGTGTCTTGCGCTGGGCATCGCGAAACAGGATTGGCATACAGCTCGCACCTTGAATGATCCGCAGATTCAGGCGTTGGCGGACCGGGTGGTTGCCGAGGTCGACCCGGAACTGAACGCGCTGATGGCCGATACCCGCCGCCCCGCCGGGCAAGTGCAGGTACGACTGGGTGAAGAACTGATTACCGGCCTACGACTGGACTATCCGCTGGGTTGCCGCGAAAGGCCATTGAGCCACGAACAGGTGGCAGACAAATTCCGCCAGTACGCGCCATTGGGCGGAGCTGCTCATAACGTCGAATTGATACTGGCGGGGTTGTTTGCAATTGAAGAGTGCGAGGATGTGGCGGTATTGCTGGAGGGGTTGTCTGGACCTGATTCACCCCACTCGGGCGCCGGCGGGTCGTGAACAACTCAGAACCCTGTGGGAGCCGGGCTTGCCCGCGATAAGGTTCAGGTAATCTGCCTGACAAACTGCGGTGTCTGTATCGCGGGCAAGCCCAGCTCCCACAGAGCCGATCAGAGCTGTGTCAGAAACACCGCTATCGCAGCCTTCGGCAGCTCCTACAGCTCGTTCACAGGTGTCGAGTTACTTCGCCCACTGCTCCTTGATCACTGGCGGTACTTTGCTTGGGTCTACGCCGCGCAGGCGGCGGGTCGTGAACAATTCAGAACCCTGTGGGAGCCGGGCTTGCCCGCGATAAGGTTCAGGTAATCTACCTGACAAACCGCGGTGTCTGTATCGCGGGCAAGCCCAGCTCCCACAGAGCCGATCAGAGCTGTGTCAGAAACACCGCTATCTCAGCCTTCGGCAGCTCCTACAGCTCGTTCACAGGTGTCGAGTTACTTCGCCCACTGTTCCTTGATCACCGGCGGTACTTTGATTGGGTCTACGCCGCGCAGGCGGCGGGTCGTGAACAATTCAAAACCCTGTGGGAGCCGGGCTTGCCCGCGATAAGGTTCAGGTAATCTGCCTGACAAACCGCGGTGTCTGTATCGCGGGCAAGCCCAGCTCCCACAGAGCCGATCAGAGCTGTGTCAGAAACACCGCTATCGCAGCCTTCGGCAGCTCCTACAGCTCGTTCACAGGTGTCGAGTTACTTCGCCCACTGTTCCTTGATCACCGGCGGTACTTTGCTAGGGTCTACGCCGCGCAAGCGCAGAGCGTCTTCGTAGTACTTCTGGGTGGTTCCGCTTTCATAGAGTTTGGCGAATTCCTTGCCGACGAAATCCCGGAAGGTCTTGTCATCCTCGTAACGCACAGCGCCACTGGTGCTCACCGCGACGATAGGCGTTGGCAGGATCAACGTCCCTTTACGTACCTTGGCTTGTTGCAGAGCCAGCGCCGGGTGGAAGTAAGATAGGCCGTCGACACGTCCTGCATAGAACGCGGCAACGCCTTCGTCCATGTTGGTGTAGCGCTCCAGATGGGCCTTTTTGAAGGTCTTGCTGAGGATCAAGTCCGGACTGCTGCCTTGGGTGACGCCAATACGCACGTCGTCACGGTCCAGGTCTTCCCAGGTGGTCGCGGTCAGGCCGTCACGCAGCAATACGCCTTGGGCATACCAGAAGAATGGCTGCTCGGGAAAATCCACAGCCTTGCGACGTTCTTCAGTCGGGTCCAGCACCAGCATCAGGTCAATCTGACCGGATTGCAGTGCAGCGACCGAATTACCCCACGTAGTTTCGACCGTAACCAGTTTGACGCCCAGTTCCTTGGCGATGTCCTTGCCCACGTTGTAGCCGATGCCGTTCCACTCTTCGGTGGCAGGATCCTTGAAAAACCAGGGCTCCCCCTGAGCGACACCAATCCGTAGTTCGCCTGAATCATGGATCTGTTTCCAGGTCGAGGCCGATTCGGCTGCCTGAGCGATGGAAACAGTGGACAGCAGCGCAGCGGCAATGACTCGCGCGTAGAAACCTAGAGACTTCATCGAGGTGATCCTGTTGACGTTGTTGACCCGTGTGGGGGGACGAATGATGGCAATTCGCACAGCGCATTCAAAAGAATTAATAGTATGTTTTTAATTACCTCAAGGAATATCAGAACAAACAACCTACCGAAAAATCAGATACCCGAAGGTAACGATTTGTAAAACATCACCGACCATCTCACCGACGGGCGCGCTTCTCAAGGGGTTTGGATGTGTTTCTATCCATGACACCTCTGTTACACATTCAAGAATGAAAGGAGTCGTCGCATGCCCGCCCACTCGTTAAGCCGCCGCCACTTCATTCAAGCAAGCTCAACGCTGGCCGCAATGGCTGCCTTGTCTCCCCTGCTTCCGGCATTTGCGGCGACATCGCTGTTGACCCGCAAGATTCCCTCATCAGGCGAAGACTTGCCGGTGATTGGCCTGGGCACCGCCCGCACCTTCAATTTTGCACTGACTTCAGAAGAGATGACTCCGGCGCTGGAAGTACTCAAGACGCTACTGAATGGCGGCGCAAAGTTGATCGACACCGCGCCGAGTTACGGGGAATCACAATCCGTCACAGGTGAATTGCTGACCCGCGCCAAAGCCCATGGCCAGGCGTTTATCGCCACCAAGGTTTCGTCTACAGGACGTGAGGCGGGTTTGCAGCAAATAGAGCAAGCGTTCAAACAACTGCAGACCGAGCGTATCGACCTGATTCAGGTGCACAACCTGCAAGACACGACCACTCAGTTGCAGACCTTGCGCGAACTCAAGCAACAGGGCCGTATTCGCTACATCGGCGTGACGCATTACGTCGAGTCGGCTCACGATGAACTGCTGGCGGTGCTACAGAAAGAGAAAGTGGATTTCGTTCAGGTCAACTATTCCATTGGCGCCCGCAATGCTGAAAAGCGTCTATTGCCCTGGTGCGCCGATAATGGCGTCGCAGTGCTGGCCAACCGCACCTTCGAGGCCGGTCGACTGTTTGCCAAGGTCAAAGGCAAGCCATTGCCGGATTGGGCATCTGCCGAACTGGACGCCAGTTCATGGGCACAACTGATGCTCAAATTTGTGCTCGCCAACCCAGCCCTAACCGCAGTGATTCCGGCAACCAGCAACCCGCGTTATGCTGCCGACAACCTTCTGGCAGGCCAAGGCCGATTGCCGGACGCCAGGTTGCGTGAGCGGATCGCCGAACAGTTCGCCTGATCACCCACAGCCGGGAGCGTATCCGTGTCCTTTGTTGACCACCCACTGATCCATCGCGCGGCTCGGGCCATCAACGCCGAGCCAGAAGAGTTGCGCCCGGCACTGGCTGGCTTTGCCCTCTTCTTCTGCCTGTTCTGTGGCTATTTTATGCTGCGCCCGATTCGTGAAGCGATGGGGATTCAGGCGGGCGTAGAGAATCTGCAGTGGTTATTCACAGCCACGTTTGTGGTCATGCTGATTGCCGTACCGCTGTTTGGCTGGCTCAACTCTGTAGTGCCACGCGTCCAGTTCGTCGACTGGGTATACGGATTCTTTGCCATCAACCTGCTGTTTTTTGCCCTGACCTTTGCCCTTCATGACGACAGCGTCTGGCTGGCGCGAGCGTTCTACGTGTGGATCTCGGTCTACAACCTGTACGTGGTGTCAGTGGCCTGGAGCCTCATGGCCGACGCGTTCGATGGCGCGCAGGCACGGCGGTTGTTTGCGTTTATCGCGGCGGGCGCCAGTGTGGGCGGCTTGGTGGGGCCACTGATCAGTGCGTTCTCGATTGACGTGCTCGGCCAAGGCGGACTGGCGCTGTTCAGTGCGTTATTGCTGCTGCTGGCATTGGCACTGAAACGCTACCTCATGGCGTGGCGCGAATCTGGCGGCGCAGGACGGCCCGGTGCACCACCCGCTGAAAACCCGCGTCGGCCAGTGGCGGGCAACCCGTTCAGTGGCATGCTGCGAGTGCTGCGTTCGCCCTATCTGCTGGGCGTGTGCCTGTTCGTCGTATTGCTCGCCACTGCCAGCACCTTTCTGTATTTCGAGCAGGCGCGACTGGTTTCGGAGTTGTTTGCTACGCGTGAAGAACAGATCCGCGTGTTTGGCCTGATCGACTTTGCGGTGCAGGCCGGTGCTCTGGTCTCGCAATTGTTCATCACCGGACGCATCGCTCAACGCTTCGGTATCCGGGTGCTGCTGGCGGGCGTACCGGCGCTGGTCTGCATCGGTTTCATCGGCCTGGCGCTGGCACCGACCTTCGCCATGTTGGCCGGACTGATGATCGTGCGCCGCATCGGTGATTACGCGTTTATTCGGCCCGGTCGGGAGATGCTCTTCGCCCCGCTGGATGCCGAGACCAAATACAAAGCCAAGAACTTCATCGATACCGTGGTCTATCGCGGCGGCGACGCCATCAGTGGCTGGGCCAAGAGTCTGCTGGACATGCTGGGTCAAGGCACTGCGCTGGTGGCCTTGGTGGGCGCAATCTGTGCGGCACTCTGGGCGGTCACGGGGTGGTATCTGGGGCGGCGGATGGATCGGGACGTGATCGAAGAGCGTGTGAAAAACACTGATCATCTGGATTGAAATGCGATTCCTGTAGGAGCTGCCGAAGGCTGCGAGGCATTTATCCTGATACACCCCGATCGCAGCCTTCGGCAGCTCCTACAGGCCCGATGTCAGCCGCGCGACAGCGCACTGTAGCCCGAGCCTCCTGTCAAACAGGAACCGCAACATCGCCATGCCCCGTAGCATCCAGCGCCTGGCGTACAAACCCACTGGCTTTCTGCCGTTCGATAAAGCGCTGCACAAACTCAGCACCCGCCGCGCGCTGGCGAGGAACGGCCATCGCCTGGCGAATCGAGGTGAACGCCCCTTCCAGCACCCGATAACCTGAATGAGCAGCGGCGAATTTCTCCAGTGGCTGGCGAACCCCGGCTGCTGCGTCCAGCCCTTGTTCCAGAAACAAATCGACTGCCGCAGCAGAGGTTTCTGCGCGGCACAGTTCGGCGTGCTGCAGTGTTCTGCTCAGATAGAGGTCGTAAGCCGCGCCTTTACCCACCGCCAGTCGCAGGCCACTGCGATCCAGTTCGTCCACTTCCTTGAACGCAGAATCTGCGGCGACAAGGTAAGTTCCTTCGATGGCTACGTAAGGATCACTGAACGCGATCTGCTCAGCGCGCACGGGCTCGATGGCCAGAAATGCGACGGTCCATGCAGCCTGTTCCAGTGCGGCGAACACCTTGCCTGCCGCGTCGAACGTAACCATTTCCAGACGCACGCCCAGTTCTTCGGCCAAGGCTTTTGCGAGCTGAACGGAAACCCCTTGAGGGCTGCCATCGGCCGCCTGCTGCGCGAGCACCGGATTGCCAAAATTGATGGCAGCGCGCAGAACATCGTCAGGCGCCAGGTCAGCCAGTACCGCCGGGGATATTTCGCTCATGTTTTCTCCTGATAATTTTAGGCACGGCAAATTGCAACTGTAGGAGCGAGCTTGCTCGCGATAGCGTCAGTTCAGGCGATAATTTTTCCATAGCAAAATGGAATCGCGAGCAAGCTCACTCCTACAAGATCCAGTTCAGCCTAGAACAATGCGTTTGAAATAACGCCCTCAAGCAGCTCAATAATTCGCAATTATTACCAATCCCGCAACAGTGTTTTCCCTAAATGCGGAATGACAATTTGTCGCAGGCAGGGCTTTTTTTGATATCGTTGCAAAAGTAACCAGTTAGTTAATTGTCTGCGGAGTTCCATCGAACTGAGCCGTGTCGTCTGCGTCGAGCCCGAAAAGTTCGCTCGCGACCTCTGCCCGGAAGCAGCATCACCGACCGCTTCCTCCACTACGCTTAACCTTTCACACAAACGCTCACGCGTTATCAGGATCATGCACCATGACTAAGTCTCAACCTACGGCATCCGTCAGCCGCTGGCCCATCTGGGTCGCGGCACTCGGCGTGTTGGTATTTGGATTACTGTTCACAGGACTGGGCGGCTTTCTCGTCACGGTTGGCGGCAGTTGGTACTTCCTGCTTGCCGGTCTCGGTATGCTCGTCTCGGCAGTACTGCTTTTCAAACAGCGGCTGACAGGTGCCTGGCTGTTCGCGGTCGTCATGGTGCTGTCCATCATCTGGGCCCTGGCTGACGCCGGTCTGAACTTCTGGCCGCAAATCTCCCGCCTTTTCGCACTGGGCGTATTGAGCCTCGTGGTTGCGCTGGTCTATCCGACCCTGCGCAAAGCCAATGGCCTTGTGAGCGGTCGCGGCGGTTACGCGCTGAGCGGCGTGCTGGCCCTGGCCATCGTTGGCGGCGTATGGGGCATGTTCATCCCTCACGCGTCGGTCTCCCCGACCGGTGACGGCCCGGGCCTGACCAAAGTCGACCCTGCCAAAGCGCAGAAAGACTGGGCCCATTACGGTAACGATGAAGGCGGCAGCCGTTTCGCGGCGCTGGACCAGATCAACCGCAGCAACGTCGCCAGCCTGGTGCCCGCCTGGACTTACCAGACCGGCGACGTGGCGATCAGCGACGGCAACGGTGCCGAAGACCAGATGACCCCGCTGCAAGTCGGCGACAAAGTGTTCATCTGCACCCCGCACAACAACGTCATCGCACTGGATGCCGACACCGGCAAGCAGCTGTGGAAGAACGAAATCAACGCACAGAGCAAGGTCTGGCAGCGCTGCCGTGGCCTGGCGTATTTCGATTCGACAGCGGCACTGGCTCAGCCGGTTGACGGCAGCACGCCCGCCACTGCTGTATCGGTACCCGCCGGCGCCAATTGCCAGCGTCGTCTGCTGACCAACACCATCGACGCGCGCCTGATTGCCGTGGATGCTGACACTGGCGAGTTCTGCCAGGGCTTCGGCACCAATGGCCAGGTTGATCTGAAGGCTGGCCTGGGTAACGTGCCGGACTCCTACTATCAACTGTCGTCCGCACCGCTGATGGCCGGTTCCACGGTAGTCGTGGGCGGTCGTGTGGCTGACAACGTTCAGGCCGACATGCCAGGCGGCGTGATCCGTGGTTTTGACGTGATCACCGGCGCGATGCGCTGGGCATTCGACCCGGGCAACCCGGAAGACAAAAATGCACCAGCGGGCGACGCCACGTATGTGCGCAGTACGCCAAACAGCTGGGCGCCGATGTCTTATGACCCGGCGATGAACACCATTTTCCTGCCCATGGGCAGCTCGTCCACCGACATCTACGGTGTTGAACGTACCGAGCTGGACCACAAGTACGGCGCTTCGATTCTGGCGCTGAACGCGACTACCGGCGAAGAGAAGTGGGTTTACCAGACCGTCCACAATGACCTGTGGGACTTCGACCTGCCGATGCAGCCTAGCCTGATCGACTTCACCAAAGCGGACGGCAGCAAAGTGCCGGCCGTGGTGATCGGCACCAAGGCCGGTCAGATCTTCGTGCTCGACCGCGTTACCGGCAAGCCGTTGACCAAAGTTGAAGATGTAGCGGTCAATGCTGGCAACATCCCCAACGAGCCTTACTCGCTGACTCAACCCCTGTCGAGCGGCATGCCGCAGATCGGCACCAAGCGCATGACCGAATCGGACATGTGGGGCGCGACGCCGTTTGATCAGATGCTGTGCCGTATCTCGTTCAAGCAAATGCGCTACGAAGGCCTGTACACCGCGCCGGGCACCGACAAGTCGCTGAGTTTCCCGGGCTCCCTGGGTGGCATGAACTGGGGCAGCCTCTCGACTGACCCGGTCCACGGCTTCATCTTCGTCAACGACATGCGTCTGGGCCTGTGGGTCCAGATGGTGCCGCAGCAGAAAGACGCCAAGGCTTCTTCCGGTGGCGAAGCGCTGAACACCGGCATGGGCGCAGTGCCGCTCAAAGGCACGCCGTATGCCGTGAACAAAAACCGCTTCCTGTCGATTGCCGGTATTCCGTGCCAGGCCCCGCCGTTCGGCACCCTGACCGCGATCGACATGAAGACCCAGAAAGTCGCCTGGCAAGTCCCGGTCGGCACCGTTGAAGACACAGGTCCACTGGGCATCAAAATGCACCTCCCACTGCCAATCGGCATGCCGACACTGGGTGGCACCCTGTCTACTCAGGGCGGCTTGATCTTCATCGCCGGTACGCAGGACTACTACCTGCGCGCCTTCAACTCGGCGAATGGTGAAGAAGCCTGGAAAGCCCGTTTGCCCGTCGGCAGCCAGGGTGGCCCGATGACCTTTGTTTCGCCGAAAACCGGCAAGCAATACGTGGTCATCACCGCCGGTGGTGGCCGTCAGTCCCCGGATCGCGGTGACTACGTAATCGCTTACGCGCTGCCTGACAGCAAGTAATCGATAACAATAAAAACCCGCTGCCACCTAATAGTGACAGCGGGTTTTTTATTGGCTTTGTTAAAGCCTGTTCCCACGACCTTTCACTAATATTGAGATGCATCTGTGGGATGTCCCTGCAAACTCAAACTCCCTGTGGGAGCGAGGCTTGCCCGCGATATGGGCGCTATGGTGCATCAGGCGAATTAACGACTCACATCCACCGCCATTGAAAAACGCTCCTACCAAGACACACTAAATCGCCTTGCGCTGCCCCTCCAACCCCATCAACGACGCCTCAACCAGCGCACGCGCCGCCTCCAACTGATGCACAACCGAGCGCGCCAATGCCCGGAACTCCGGCGTATGGTTATCTGCAGATTCGTAAGCCGTAGCTGCGGCGCAGGTTAAGTATTCGCAAGCGAGTACCAGAGCGTCATTAACGCTGACATCTGGTTTTACCGTGAAGAGGCTGAAGTTTGGTGCGGATTTGATCATGTGGGATCTCCCTAATAGATTGAGACGCCATGGCGCAGGCTGCTGGTTTAATGTCAGCGCACTGGTTGGCGATTGTTACTCCTCGATTGGGGCGGCCTGTCAAAACCGGTCGCTGGTTACACGACGGCCGGAGATTATTCGGTGACTGAGAGCGGTGCAACAAGCGCTGTCCGATATAGCAAAATTTCGGAATAGTCCTACAGGCCTGGAGAGTTCTGCCATGTAGTCATCGCGCGTAGAGTATTGCTGCCGCAACAAGCCAGAAGTAAAAAAGAGCAATCCCAAGCAGGCTTGAATGCTAAATCATTCATGATTACGCCTGCGCAATCAGCTGACCTGATTACTGCTTCAAATCAATCATGAGCTTGTCGACCATTAAATAAACGGCATGACCAAAAGCAGTCCGCAATGCCTCTGGGTCCGTAGCGTAGCGCTGGGGAGTAAATGCTAGATCATTGCCGTCACTGAGCGCCGTGATGGTCTCAAAGTTACGCCAGATCTGTTCGTCACCACGCCGCATGACTGCAGAAAGACCTATCGTCGGGTACAGCTCAGTACTGAAATTTTTCAATGACACGCCCCACTCCGTCACAATGAACTCTATTTTTGCATCGGCTGTGGCAGCATCCGGAGTGATGGTAAATAGTTTTTCTTTCGTTATCCGCGCCTCAAGTCGCTCTCGAAGGATCACGCCCACATCGATATCGTTGCGCTGCATATTGAGACGGATCGCTTCAGCCGGACTGACCCTACTGTTATCCGTCGCCGAACCAGCACTCGCTCCCGCCAATACCGCTGGTGAAATCTTGGAGCCAGTCACCATACCTGAAGAAACTCCTACTCCCGCGCCAAGTCCGGCTTCCCAGGCCTGATCCATGCTGTTGTACTTGAATTTCCCCAAAGACATGTCAATCGGGACAATCCAGATGGATTTGACAAGTTGCCTGTTTTCGTTGGACAGGTCTTTGGTGACGCACCCTGCCAGCGAGGCGAAGAGGCATATACAGGTTGGTATTTTTTTGAAAGAACAATCCATTTCTGATTCTCTGAGCGGTATTAATTTTGGCTAGCGGAAAAAGGGTTGCATGACGACGCAAGCATATCAAGCTCGGTATGTTTAAGAGAAACTGAAGAGACACCGGGGTCAGACCACGATTAAGCACAATCCAGTCACTTCAGAAAACCGAACAATTAAAGAACTAAAAAAATCATGATCTGACCGCGTTTTTTTCAGCGCGGCAATATCAATGTGACACTAACTCAAAAACATATCAACATCATCCAGAGCATCCGCAATTTGCCCTGAGATGGTGCTGTCATCTAGATGTTCACGAAGAGCAATCAACACCTTCTCTTTATCAAGCTGGCGGTGAATCCTTGCTATATGCCCAAGACAAGTTGCTGCAAGCCCTCTAACATCTGGGCTTTCGTTGTCGAGGAGGTCTAAGCATTTACTCTGTGCCCATCTCCAATCAGGATCATTTAAAGCAACGGACACAAGCGCCTCACAAATACTTTTAACATCCCTCGAAGCGAAAGCTTTTTCTACAGCTTTTCTATTAATAGTTTGGGGACCTTGATAGTTCATTGTCGCTTATCACCAGTAAGAATATTACCTTTCCGATCAGCCATACCGACCTCCTGCAGCGCTTTTTTGCATGTCTGGGAAACCGGGGCCAGACCAGGATTAAGAACAACCCAATCATTTCAAAAATCAAACTACTAAAGAATAATAATTAAATCGCTTTCTGATCCCGCCTTACTTAGCGCCCATCTAGTCATCCGGAATTTCAACATAGGCAGTCACCACCCCAAACGGCGCGCTTATCATCGCGTCAGAGACAATCACTCCTGGGGAAATTGACTTGTAAGCGTAGTAGAAAAACTCTCCGGGGGCTTGATTATCTGCAGCCACAATCAAAAAATATTTTCCATCGTAAGGTGCTACGCCGGACCACTTAATGATCATGGAGTTGTCGTTAAGTAAATGATCGACAATCAAATCACCTTGGGCATTAACCACTGCCACCCGAGGTTTCAAAGCGGTATTGAGAAGCGCTAAGCACATGTAATTGCACATCGATCTGAGTTGAATAACATAGGCTTGCCCCTTCTTGAGTTGAAAGTCGAATACTCGATAGCTCCCGGGCTCTTGGTCAACGGCCAGACGCGGATCAGTACCACTAATCTCCCACTTTTTGGGAAAGACTTCCCAACCGATAGGCAACGGTGTGGACGAGGCCTGCTGTATGGCTTGCTTAAATGAATATGCAATCAGCGTTGTCGAGTTCCGGAGCTGATCCTGATATTCGCGTTTGAGATTGGCAGCACAACCAGCCAATGAAAGCATCAGAAAGGCTATGAGAAAGCGCTTAGGCATTTTAGAGTCCTGCATTTATAAGTCAGTGCGCTGCATGTCTATTTATATTTTCTGGAGAATTGGGCTCAGCTCCCAATCATTTCAGGAAAACCAAACTGTTAAAGAATAAATTAACATTCGTGTTCTGCCCCCGCTTTCTTGAACATTGGGTGGGCAGGATCACTCCAACGATTCGATCTTCTCGATGTCTTTCCAATCCGGTGCGAGCCCAAGTGATTGCATGTGCTTGTCAAAAACCGTTCCTACCAGATCTGAAACGGGTTGATCTTCAAGCCATACTGAATCGCATTCGAAGCACATTAAGAAACGATGCTCGGGGATAGTTTTAAGCCGAACACGCCAAACAACATCTTGCAGACAGAAAGGACAGAGTTTCATTTCGGGAAAGCCGTGATAACTTGAGTTGTTCCATCGCGAACCACAATCTGAATCGAGGCTTGTCCGCTCGTTCCGACTTGCCGCCCCATGTCGACAACCCATACACGGTTGCCGTTAGCTTGTAGCGTACCAGGCCCAACCCTCGAGGCCCACGCGTCATCAACAAGACCAATAACCTGTTTTCGATCCACATTGTGAGAAACTGGGGTCAGACCACGATTAAGCATAACCTAATCATTTAAAAAACCAAATTATTAAAGATCGAATAAAACAATCGTGGTCTGACCCCGTTTTCTCTTCGGCGCAATGCGACTTCAATGCTCTTTATCGTGGTCTAACCCCGATTTACCGCTTAGGGCCTGTGCGGTCTCTATACGAAACCTAAAGAGTTTTGGCATTTTCGGATTATCTTTTAAATAATTGGCAAGCTCATGTTTATCAAAACCCACAATTTCGCTGTTACTCACCTCAAGCTCCGCAATATACTTCCCATCTATCATTACCACATAATGCTCTTCAGATTGACCGAAATGGTGATGCAGAACAAACAGACTCATAAGCCCCCCGAATTCTCTCGCAAGAAAACCCTTAATCGCAACAGCCTCATTAGAGTCGAACCATTTACGCGACCCCAGCAACTCACTCTCAATCTCTACCTTGTTCATTTATATACCCGGAAATGCCGTAACTATATTTCCAAACCTGTCAGTTTGCGTGGTAATAATTGAGGTTGCATTATTGTTTTTTAGGTAGTCCGTCCCTATAGTCCTGCCAACATCTACCTGTCTAACATACAAAACTCCATGAGTCTTGCTTTCAAGTGTTTTGACAACAGGTGAGCTAACCACCTGATTACTCTGCAACAGTTGCCGCAATTCCCCTTCAGGCATATTAAACTGACTCTTATTGGCTTTTCCGCTCAAGTGCTCCTTGAGGATATGATTCATGCCGAATTTGTTTGTACCAGTTTGAAGGTTAATCCGTGACTGCACTCGGCCAGGGACATGAATCGCAGCTTCGCCTGTCGTTTTTGCACCAACTAGTCAGACGATATTTAGTGAAACTTACGCCATGATATCCACAGACACATTTCCTGAACGAGCAAACTCGATAAAAATAGAACAAACAATTTCCACATCATGTGTGACCGCTCTAGCAGGATACATCTCCCCTAAAATGCTGACGAGTTCGTTTTTTGAGTTGAGATCAGTCATAGCTCTGACGACATGCTCACCATCTTTATCATACTCGCTAAGCATCAGTAAAAAACTTTCACTTTCAACATAAAGCGCCAATTCATAGGGGCGACCTTCAGATTCAGACTCGCACCGCATCTTGATAACGCCGGAGCCTTTACCAATGGAAGTCAATACCCCTCGAACATCCAATTCTTCGGGATCCATGATAGCTTCTAACTGATGGCGATATCCATCAGCGTCAACAATATAGCCGCCAAAAACCATACTCATGGCACCTCCTTAATCGACCGCATTCCCGGCACCCAATTATATTTTTTTGGTAATCCAGTTACGTCGTCTATCGCTTGAATAGTCAAAGAACTCAATCCGGATTTTTCCGCAGCGGCCGCTATATCACCTTTGCAAAATCCACATACATCTTTACCTGCAACGCTCATAGCCATATCAGCACCTTGAGTCTTGCCAGCATTATATGCCTGCTGTATGACGCCAATTTCTGCATGAGCGTCAGCCATATTTCCATTCGGCAAAGATTTTCCTGTTGCTTCAGTTTTGGCCGTTACTCGATCAGCTATCAGAGTTGGCTCATCTGGATTTGCCTGAGCTACTGGACGAGCTGTTTGGTTTACATCAGTAAATGCCGCATCTCCAATTTTTCCCTCTGCGGTGACAACCGGAGAAATACCTTTTGCACCGCCTTCATACTGTGCCAACTTTTCCAGCAGTTCGCTAGCTTCCTGCGCTTTCCCCTCCTTAAGCAGCGCCTTCGCTTCACGCAGCCCCTTTGACAGGGCGTCACCTACCCCCGGAAGAATGCCAATTGAAGCGAAGAGATAATCCCAGTTATCTTCCGCTTCGGAAAATGCCTTCACGTCGCCGATCACCGGCGTCATGTCCGCACCCAGCGACAGTAAGCTTTTGCCGATGCTAGTCGCAATTTGTTCAACAACAGCATTTTCCAGCTTCTGGTTGCTGCGTAGCTCAAGCAGAAGGGTGTAGTTGATTAACTCTGGGTCCTTGAATGCCAGCTGTATTTGCTCTCGCGCTTCAGGCGTATTTTTGTGCTTCAGCAAGTCAATCCTCGCCGTCTGAGCTTCCAAGCGTTTCTCGGTGCAGGCAGAACTCATGGCTGCCCCGTCGCATGCTGTCCGCAGCGCCTTATCCCGATCTTCGTCTAGTTGATTAAGCTCATCCCTTCGAACACAGGCTTCTTGACTGCCAGCCTTGCACGCCTGAGCAGCCTTAAACCGCTCATTGTTCTCGGTATGGTTCAGATAGTTGTTTTGCGTCGCATTGGCTGCCACTTCAGCAGCAACGTTGATATCACCATTGGACGCTGCAGCTCCCAGCACCCCAACAATCTTCGATAGCGCGACAAGATTCGCTTGGGCTTGCAAATATTCTGGTGTACCAGGCTTTAAGCCTTCGGGTAGTAGCGTACTCCCCAACAACCCAACCAATGCCTCGTTGGCACCACCGGCGATGGCACCTGTACGGAAGTCCCCGCCCATAGCCTCAGCCAAAAGACCGCCCAATGCGGCGTGCAGAGCTATCTTCTCAAGACTTCCCTCTACCAATCCAAGATCGCCGATTTTCCCCGCCCCGTAGGCACCGCCTATGCTGGCGGCTGTGCCTGCAAGGGAGCTTGCGAGGTTGTCCTGGAAGCTACCACCATAAACCGCGGTTTTGATCGCAGCATCCGCAGCCACTTTCATGGCGACTATCTTCAGGCTTTCGGGGTTAAAACTCACCGTGCCAGGGGAGTAGTTGAGGCCGTCTGCAACCCCCGCCGTCGCCATAGCAACGGCGTATCCTTTGAGGCTGTCAGTGGACGTCACGTCCTTAAATACAGCTCCGAGATTGCCTCTGTTGTCGATAGTGCTGACGGTTGCCTTGGTTGCAACCGCGATTGTTCCTGCCTGCGCCATCGTGGTCCAGCCAGCCATCATCGGTCCCATCACCATCGATAACATGATTGCGATGATCAGTTGCGAAGCTGGCCCAAGGCCCGAAGTGTTGTATTTGAAGGACTCGTGTATTTCCTTTACTTGTCGCCAATCCACATCCCCGCGCTTCTCGGCTTCCTTCAGCCATGCCAACTGCGGATCGGCCTTGACCATGGCATCAAGGGAAAATTAGGGTCAGACCACGATTAAGCACACCCTAATCACTTCAAAAAAACCAAACTATTAAAGATCGAATAAAACAATCGTGGTCTGACCCCGATTTCTTTCCAACTGCCCCCCTCATTCACATCCACACCCGGCTGCAACAAACTCTTGAACTCTTCATCCAGCAAAGCCACATCGTTAAAAAACCCCTTCAGTTCAATCGAGCCATAAATACCAGGATAATTCTGTAATTCATTTATCAGACACCTAGCTCTAATTTCATTTTTATACTCTGAATAGTCCCACTCATATCCTTCACGGCACTGCCCAACAAGAAAGCGCCACTTCATAATGAGCGATTCTAGAGTTTCATTTCCAAACCCAAGATCAGCCAACAAAACAGAGCAACAATCAATAACATTAGCATCACTCAC
Organism: Pseudomonas quasicaspiana; assembly: GCF_021147825.1. NCBI lineage: Bacteria > Pseudomonadati > Pseudomonadota > Gammaproteobacteria > Pseudomonadales > Pseudomonadaceae > Pseudomonas > Pseudomonas quasicaspiana. The sequence continues at coordinate 38,926 of NZ_JAGTPI010000032.1, read as the reverse complement.
ATTTTATCCTCACAGCATTTAAACCCTAGAAAACGGGGGAAATTGATGTCAGACCACGATTAAAAAATAAAAGCTATACGTCTACTTTTTTGGACAGCCAATGGAAATTGGGGTCAGGCCACGATTAAGTAAAACCTACCAACTTAAAAACAACCAAATTATTAAAACCAATCGGGGTCTGACCCCGTTTTTCCGGACCCCGTTTTTCCGTCACACAACTCTACTACCTCGTGAACCAACGTCCAAAGGCCTCCCGCAGACTTCGGATTTTTTTGCCTTCCTTCTGCGGTCCGTGAGTGCCAGCCACCTCAGGACAAAGTAGGTCGCCGGGATAGTGCGGATGCCCAACACATCGGCTGTCATCCAGCTTGAAAGCTTCGACGGCAGCGATCGCCTCAATGCACCAACGACCGAAATAGCTGCCCATCTCAAGCGGATTTTTTTCAGGATCACCGTAGTGGTACCACCAAGGCTGCTGTTTGCCGCGTCGGTTGACCTCCGGATACCAAGCATCAACAAAATCATGCAGCAGAAATGCCTGCTGATCTTCGGACGCATCAATGGCTTTCAGCAGTCGCGCATAAGGTTTGGCATGCAAAAGAACATCACCAATAATGCGTGAAGTTTGGCGACTAGCAATTATGCGATCCAACAAAGTGTCTTTGCCTTCTTGAGCTATGAGCATCAACAATCGGTTCCACTGCTCGTCGGGAATACCTAATGCGAGCGCCAACCCGACCAACCAAAAACACCAGATATAATGGTTGAGATTAGAAACATCAAACACCCAATCACGACAAGTTTGCAGTTTGTGCTCAGCACACACTTGCTCGGCCAAGTCATTCGACAACTCCCAAGCATCCAATAACTTTGAGAAAGATAAACCTATTTCAGATATCGGATCGCCTTGGGAGTATCGTCTAAGCATTAGACGTAAGATATCTTTTGATAGATCAAACGAAAACTGGGAGTCGTAAACAGGATTCTGTGAAGGTCGAGACAATAGTTCTCCCGATTTCTCTATCCAGAGCACATCCTTAGCAACCCGCTCACGCCAGTAATTAACGTCAGCTATGGAATCTCGGATCATGGTTCTGCTCCAGCAAGATTTGTATTGGTGGAAAGTATCTTCGACGTATCAATGGCCTTGGGCTTACCTAAAGAATCAAGCACTTGGATTTCAGTCGACCCATTTGCCCCCGTCCTTACAACCCAGATCTCGATGCGTCCAGTCTTAATCGCGCTTGCGATGTCTCGTGCAGAGTCCAACCCCACCGCCTTCTCAAGCCGCCCGGATCCCAGTGTTCAGCTTTCGCTAGCCTGTTTACCGTCATTAGTGCTTGCGAGGCTAGCATTGCCACCCTTTCTTGGGATTACTGACAATTTGGAAAAACTGGGTCAGACCACGATTAAGCACAAACCAATCATTCAGAAAAACCGAACTATTAAGAACGAATACAACAATCGTGGCCTGACCCATTTTCCTCCATATTCTCCGCTCCTAAAAATCGTCACCCCAGAATTTCTTCGGAACAGCATAATCTCCGTCAACTATAACCGGGCACCATCCAAAATCAGCATAAAATAACAACAACTCATAAACACTAAATTTATCGGGCTCTATTTTTTTTAATGTAATAAGCCCTGAAGCACAGTGGGTGTATGCCCCACCAGCACCAGCAAGCGCACGCTCCTCCAGCTTTTTTCGATCCCAACCGATCACTATACCTTCAGCAACCACAATCGGAGATTGGAATAATATTTCAAATTTATCTGAAACCTTACACAGGCATGGTATCCGCTCCTGAACAACCAGATTTTCCGCAATAAGATTTCGTGGAAACTTTATATTTAATATCACTTTAGCGCACTCCGAGGAACAGCAACTTCACCGGTAAAATATTTTTCAAACGTACTTACGGGGCTAAAATATTGGCTCCCATGGGGATCTCGAATTGCCACAACAGATACGCCACCTCTGGTCGGGAAAATTGGGGTCAGACCACGATTACCGAACTATTAAATTAAAATCGTGATCTGGCCCCGTTTTTTCAGCCTTTCCACACGTTTACTCCGGAGCGTAACAAAACGGATCTGCATCAAACCCATTCCAAAACACCCATAGCCTTCCACAATCCGAGGAAGAATCGGGAAGAATCGGGGTCAGACCACGATTAAGCACAAACCAATAATCTCAGAAAAACCGAACAGCTAAAAAAAAATCATGGTCTGACCGCATTTTTCTTCGTTTTCTTTCGCCTAAGTTTGATTTTTTCACAACTTATTCTATTCACCTGCCCGCTTCAACCATCTTATGAAGTCCGTAGCTGACTCCCATCTGCTGACAATACCATCGCTTGAAAAAACTACAATATTAGGATCTTCTTTTTTCTCAAAATCATAACAATAGATATCACATTGCAGCTCTGTAGAATCAACTAAAAAAGGAACTAAAAATCCATACAAACCCTCAATCAAACTCATCTCATGCTCATCAGGCAATCGCAAACAAGAAACAAAATATTTATTATTTTTTGTCGATATCATTATAGACAATCTCTCTAGAAACCTAGATACGTCATCAAAAACCACACCGTCCACATCTCTCAATTTCAGCTTAAGTGCTTCAAAGTCCATAAGTTAGTCCTGTTTAATAGGGACGTGCATATCAACTGGTTTTTTTGTTACACAGCATGAATCGTCCAAAGTTGCAACGTTCTTACCAGGTCTATAATTTCCATTTACCACATCTTGAGAGAAACTGGGGTCAGACCACGATTGAGCACAACCTAATCATTTAAAAAACCAAACTATTAAGGATCGAATAAAACAATCGTGGTCTGACCCCGTTTTTCCTTTGGATGGGCAGGATCACTCCAACGATTCGATCTTCTCGATGTCTTTCCAATCCGGTGCGAGCCCAAGTGATTGCATGTGCTTGTCAAAAACCGTTCCTACCAGATCTGAAACGGGTTGATCTTCAAGCCATACTGAATCGCATTCGAAGCACATTAAGAAACGATGCTCGGGGATAGTTTTAAGCCGAACACGCCAAACAACATCTTGCAGACAGAAAGGACAGAGTTTCATTTCGGGAAAGCCGTGATAACTTGAGTTGTTCCATCGCGAACCACAATCTGAATCGAGGCTTGTCCGCTCGTTCCGACTTGCCGCCCCATGTCGACAACCCATACACGGCTGCCGTTAGCTTGTAGCGTACAAGGCCCAACCCTCGAGGCCCACGCGTCATCAACAAGACCAATAACCTGTTTTCGATCCACACTGGAGAAACTGGGGTCAGACCACGATCAAGTACAACCTAATCATTTAAAAAACAAAACTATTAAAGATCGAATAAAACAATCGTGGTCTGACCCCGTTTTTCCTCGTTTTCTCTGGTTGGCGCGCCCCTCGTAAATCACTTAGGACCATCATCCTCATCATCATAATATTTATACAAGTCTGCATCGGGCCAAAACTCATCATATGCCGTGAGGACATCTCGCAAAACTTCGCTTCTAGGATCTTGCGAGAGGTCCATCTCCAAAATTACAAAGTCTTTTATTTCCGGCCACTGAAGCTCGCGCATACAAAATGCCACGACCTCGAAGGGGGAGTTGTTCGACATTAATATAGCTTCAAATCTGGGTATGAATTTTTTCCTAAACTCCAAATTACTCTTAACAAACTCTAACACCCTCAACAAAGACGACTCATACGACGTTCCTAGCTCCTCGCCGAAAGCAGCCATTGCCGCGTCGCAAAGTTCGTCAAACTGTTCCATGACGTCACTCATTTTTTGGGCACCCAAGCACCCGAGCTAGGTTTACTCGGATTTGGCAACCAGATTTTTTCTATGTACGTCCCGTTTACATCAAGGCCTTTCTGGGAAAAAGCTTTTTCGGCCGCAGCCTGAGCAGCGGGACCAGACGGCTCATAGTGCCCAGACGTATTATCAATATATTTAACCTTCCCATTCAAAATCTTCACCTCTCCTGCTGCTATGACCGGCTTACCGTTTGCGAGATCGATATGACCACCACCAACATCCTTACTCCTACGACCAACCAAGAGCTCACCGCCCTCAAGAACAACATAATTATACTTGCCCGCTCCCTGCGTCAATTTCGTATCCGAGATAAGTGTTGGTGCACCTATTGCGTGATCTGGAAATTGATTTGAAAAGCTTGGCGCTTGTTCAACTTTTGCAGGACCTACTGTTACTTTTGGACCAGCACCGGTTCCACCTTGAACAACTCCATTTCCAGAAGCGCTATTACCACTCGAGGCTTTCCCCCAGCCCTCCGTCAGCATAGCGTTGCCAAGCGATACAAGCATTTCTGCTTTTTCAGCAACCGTCAATACTCGCCCTACAGCCCGGTCCATCCAGCCCGTTTCTTTATTCCACGAGTCCAGGTAAGCCTGCTGAGCAGGGGTCAGCGTATTCTGCTGAATATTCAATGCCAGAATTATTTGGTCATCTGTTACATATTTTGCCCCCCAAGGATCATACCCTTGTGCTGGCATTGCGATCTGGCTCGGATCCCCCGTCAGCAGACCGACCATATCGTACGAAACACGCTCCCGATACCAAGCCACCAACTCTTGGGCGACGGGATCATCCAACGCTATCGTATTGGCTCGAATATTTTCCCTACATTCAGCAGTAGGACAAGCCGCCAGCAGGGCTGAACGGTCGGCCGAGATTTTCTCGAACTTTGCAATCAGGTTGCGCTGCTCATCTGCGCTACAGCGGTTAGCGCTGCACGCTTTCAACTGATCAAGTAGTCTCTCGGCCGTCGGGTGATCAAGACTGTTGAACTTCGTTGCCTGTGAAGCAACCCATGACGCAACAGCCTGATCCTTATCAGACCCTCCCGCAGCCGCAGCGACCGTTAGCCCAATCAGTTGAGAGGTCATCGCCAGCAGTTGGTCGCGAGAGTTTTCGGCAAATATCTTGTCGCCTACCGAAGCAACAAATGCCTCGTTTGCCCCTGCGGCCAATGCTCCGGTCCGGAAATCCCCTCCCGCCAACTCTGCAATCAACCCGCCAACCAGAGCATGCGCACCTACTTTCGCTGTAAGTCCGGAGAACACCAGCTGGGACCCAAGTTTGTTGTAGATACCTGCCGTCAATACATCGGCTGCAGAGCTGATTGCGACTTGAGCCAGGTTATCCTTGAGACTCCCGCCATTGATTGCGGTATTTGCAACCGCGTTAAAGCCTCCCTGAGCAGCGGTATAGCCTGCAAATTTGGTAAAACCATCCATGGTTCCAAGTTCGAAACCGTGGGTAGCCTTAGATAAATCCGCAGTTTTAACGCCAAATGACTTGTCGAGTACCCCGGCTGCGAAACCAGCCGCGAGCCCGCTGATCAGGTAGCCTTTCATCGCGTCCGCAGACGTAACATCCTTAAACGCCGCGCCCAAGTCACCTTTATTGTTCACTACGCTGACGGCAGCTTGTGCAACTGCGGCAGAAAAACTCGCAACAGCCGCGGCACTTGCAGCAGTTGCAGCGCCTGCAAACCCTGCTGCCACCATAGCGTCACTGGCAGCGACCCCAACTGTCGCAGCAGTGCCAGTTCCCGCAGTGACGATGGTCACAATGATAATGATCGCCAACATCGCGCCCTGGCCCAGGCTTGAGTGGCTGTACTTATAGGCGTCGTGTGTCTCTTTGATCAGTTGCCAATCCACATCCCCGCGCTTCTCGGCTTCCTTCAGCCACGCCAACTGCGGATCGGCCTTGACCATGGCATCAATGGTTTGGCTTACCGTTTGCTTGTTGACTTCCTTGACGTCGATTTTCAAGCCATCAACAGCCCTGATTGCCAGTTCTCCCTTGGCAATCATCTGGGTCTGGCGCAAGGTCTCGTCGGTATTGCCCTTACCCGACATAGAGGTCCAGGCCAAACTGTTGCTACTCTTCTCGTGACTCTCCTGATGCAGATCCTTCACACCCTCAAACGTAATCGCCCCACCACTATCAATCGTCAGGTCTTTTCCACTGTCGAGCTTGGCCGCCTGATACAGCTGATCCCCGGTACTCTTGAGGGTCAGGTTGCCACCCGTGGTGATCTCGCTGCCGACATGGGTGATTTGCGTAACTTCATCACGCTGGGTTTCCTTACTGCCGAAACCGCCCTCTTTTTTCATGTCGAACAGCGTGTAGTCGCTGTTTTGTGCGGCGAGGATGTTGAGGTCTTTACCCGCGATCAGACTGGCTTCGTCACCCGCCGCAATCCGGCTGGCAATCATCGTCAAGTCTTCAGTCGCACTCAGCTTCACATCCCCGCCCGCCTTGACGGTCGCTGCAACCTGGCGAACATGATCTTCCTGCCGGGTGATGCTTGAGCCTTTGGTGTACGTGTGATCTTCGTCAGCGGCTGAGGCCAGGGTCAGGTTCTTGCCAGCGGTCAGGGTGACGTCGGTTTTGGCTTCGATCTGGCTGGCGACGGCGGTGATGTCGTTGTCGGCGTTTACGGTAAGAGACCCGCCTGCAATGACTTGCGAGGCGTGCTGACGGATCGTGGAGTCGTCGTGGGACTCGCCGTCGGCGATGCGGTTGTTTTGTTGGGTCGAGAGGATGTTGACGCTGCCGCCTGCGTCGATCTTCATGTCTGCGCCGCTGCTGAGCACGCTGCCGATGCTGGTGAAATCACCTGCGGCATTGATGCCCAGCGTGTTGCCCGCTTCGATGCGGGCGGCGTTGTCGACGAAGTCCTGGGACCAGTTCCAGTTGCCTTTGCCGCTGGTGTTGCTGCCCGCATAGGTGGTGACGGTACGTTCGTTGAGCACGCTGCCGAAAAGCGAGGTGATCGATACGTCGTTGCCCTTGATGATGCCGCCCGCCTGGTTGGCGATGTTGTTTGTAGCCAACGCATCCAGGCGGGCGTTCGCCTGCATCAGGCCGCTGTTGATCAAGTCTTTGCCCGACAGGGCGGACAGGTTGTTACCGGCACGCAGCGTTCCGGCGTTTTCCAGATTGGCACCGGAAGTCAGCGAAACATTGTTACCCGCAATCAGCGCTCCGGTCGGGGCCAGACGGTTGTCGGCCTGAGCCAGATAGAGCACAGGCACCAACACTTTTTCGCCCTTTACTTCACGCTCTTCCATCCAGGCGATGTCATCGGTCAGGGCCGCGACTTGCTCTGCGGTCAGGGTCACGCCCACGGACAGATTCAGCGCGTCTTTGCTGGCAGCAGCGTTGTTCATCAGGTATTTGAACTGCGCTTCGTCGGAGGTCTGGCCGTCGATGAAACGCTGACCGGTGCGGGCGACGATGGCTTGCTGGATCAGACGCTGTTCGTAGAGGCCGTCACCCAGGCGTTTGGCGCTGAGTGCGGGGTCATAACCCAGCTTATCCAGCAGGTAATCCGAGCTCATGAATTGCTTGAGGTCGGTGAGTGCTGAGTTGGTTTCGATCAGGTATTTGTGCGGGGTGACCTGACCGTTGGCATCGGGGATGTTCTGGCTAGTGGGCCCACTGCTGAGCCGGAACAAGCCATTTTCGCTGTCGGGGATCACAAAGCCCGGCAACGTCAGCGGGTCGACCTGCTGTTGAGCCAGGTCTGCCGGAAGCTGGGTGTTGAGCTGGGCAATAAAAGGTGTGGTGGCCTGCAGTGCGCCGGATGCATCGACCTGGCTGTCGCTGGTGACGATGGGGGCGCTGACTTTCTGGATGCTGTTGTTGAACTCGTCGTCAGCGACGATGGTGGTGTCGCCACCGGACTGAATCACGGCATCGATGCTTTTGCCCGGTGTGGTCACCTGGGTTGCGGAAAACACGCCATACCGGGTCACAGCGGTGGGCACCGGCATGTTTTTGGTAGGGTCGTAATCAGGGTTGAGCGTGGTACTTAAGCCGCTCTCCTGCTGGTAGAAATAACTGCCATCAGCGCGTCGGTACAACGGCACGTATTTGGCGCTGTACTTGTTGAATTCGTTGACCGCTCCACCCGGATCAATCAGCCCAAGATAGATGCTGCCCGGTTCCTGGTCAGCGGGGTTTCGGTAATGAGCGCGGTAGGTGATGGTCGCTAACGTGGTGCCTTCGTTCTTGAAATCGTCGACGGTGATGTCGATGTCTTTGACCGCCGATACCGAGCTGTACTGGTTAAGGAAGCTGGTACCAGTAACGGTAAGGTTGCCGCCAATGGTCATGAACGCGGACGCTGAATCCTCTGTGACGGTGCGCTCATAGATTTCGTTGACGTAGTACCAGACGTTCCACTCATCCGAGCAGTGCGAACAGCTGTGGGTGATATAGGCATTGACTCGCTTATTGGCGAGGGCCAGGACATCCTTGCGGTTAGTGACGGCGTCAGCGGACAGGCTCATGTCACCGGCACTTTCGAGTGTGCCGGAAATGTTTTCGATGACCTGCGCACGGTCGCCTGCGGCGTTTTTGGCGATGGTCAGATCACCCATGCTGTAGATATCACCAAAACGGTTGGTGACCTTGGTGCCGCGCAGTTCCATGTCCGCGCCGCTGAAGATCAAACCGCCTTCGTTCAGCAGTTCTCCGGTGTTGATCGTGACGTATTCAGCAGCGCTGAGAGTGCCTCGGTTTTCGAGAGATCCTGCATTGATCAGCAGGTCCTGACTGGCGCTGATGCGCCCGGCGTTATTGAGCGCGCCACTGACGTAGACGTCCGTTGTACCGCCGCCGGTGATCCGCCCCGCCTCGGCCAGCTTCAGGCTGCCCACATCGAGCCACAGATCACCCTGGCTAGTGGCTTGTCCGGCTCCGGCGTATTCACCGCTGAGGTCAATCATGAGATCGCCGTCACTGGCAATCAAACCGTTGTTGGTCCAGTCGACTCCGCTGCCTTGTAGCTCGGTGGAGGCCAGTAGTTGGCCGTCGGCGGTCTGGGTGAAGTGGTCGACATTGACGATCAGCCGCCCGGCCTGGATCACGCTGCTGTTGATCCAGCTGTCGGCGTTAAGGGTCAGATCGCCATGGGTGACAAGGCTGCCGCCGGCGCGCATGACGGTGCGGGTTGAAAGGCCAAAATCGCCACGGCCGATGTGTAGCACGCTGCCACCGGTGTTGATCAGGCTGCCAACGGACAATTCGAGCGCGTTGTTCGCAGTCTCTACGGTACCGTCGCTGTTATCGAAAGCGCCGCCGATACTAAAGCGCGTCAGGCCACTGGTGCCCACCGCACGTAAAGTGCCGTTCTGGTTATCGACGCTGGCAGCACTGACGGTCAGCGTGGTGTCGCTTTCGATGGAGCCATCGCGATTGTTCAGCGCATTGATCACAGCAAGATCAACGGATTTGCCTGTTAGCTGACCGGCGTTATTCAGGTTGGCGGCCTTGACACTGAGTACACCGTCCCGGGCAATGACTCGCCCGTTGCGATTGGCGATATCGCCAGTGACGTTGACATCCAGACCTTGTGCGGCGAGCAGCGTGCCCTTGCTGTTGTCGAGTGAGCCTGCCTTTATTTTCGTGTTGGCGTTGCGGCTGTAGATCAGACCGTCGTTCTGGTTGGACAGCAGGCCGTCAACTTCCAGTTCAAGCGCGGCGTTACTGGCCAGTGTTCCGGCGTCGTTATTGAGGTCTTGGGTGGTTTTGACTTTCAAGTCCCGGCTGGCGACCACACTGCCGACGTTACGCAGGTCTTTTGCGGTCAGGCTGATATCGCCTGTGGTGTTGCGACTATTATCAGCATCCACCCCGGACTCGATGACCGCGTTGTTGGTCAGTTGCCCACCACTTGTGAGGGTGACCTTATCCCGCGCCACGATGTTTTGGTGGACGTTGAGCGCCTGCGTGGTTTGCAGATCGACGCTATTGCCGGACACCACACCCTGCACATCCAGGCTGTCAGCCTTGATCTTGACGGTGCCGTTGGCTGAAGCCTGAGCCATTCGCAGGTTGCCATTGGCATCAAGCTGAATATCACCAGCACTGGCGGCAAGCTCGCCGTTGAGCCTCACACCCACGCCTTGCTCAGTGCCCACCAGCTTGATCGAACCCGCGTACATACCGCCCAGCGCACTGCTGTCGATGGCCAGCTCGGGTTTTACGCTGCCGTCGTCGGCCAGGGCTGTTGCATCCAGAGTCTTCGCGTCGACCTTGTTACGCCCGGTGACGACGTTGAGTTTCTTCGCGTAGAGCTTGGCGTTGAGTGTTGCCGAACGGGTAATCAGGTCGAACTGTTCGATGTTGCTGGCGTTGAGACCAGCGCCTTCAAGGCTGATATCGCCACCATCGACCTGGAAGTGATCCAGACGACCTTGATCCAGAACCGGCTTGCCGGTGGTTAGCGTTGCCTGCGGGGTATTGATGAAACCGCAGCCGTTGCAGGTGATGCCATATGGGTTGGCGATGATGACCCGCGCGGCTTGCCCCGCCACTTCCGTATAGCCCTTGAGCTGAGTGCGGTTGTTGCCGGTGACTTCGTTGAGAATGGTGGTGGCGGCAGTGCCCTGCAGGTTGCTGTTGCCGATGATGATGCCGCCCAGCTGGGTGCTCTGGGTCTGGGACGTGGCGTTGTTGAGGATGACGCCCTGGCTGCCGACGTTGTACTGATCGAACGTGTTATGGGACAGCCCCGTGCCATTGGGCTTGGCGATGTTGATGACCTGAACACCGTTGCCTGCGGTGGTCAGACTGGTCCCGCCGCCACTGACAGCGATGCCCTCGGCCTGGACCATCAGCGGCTGCCAGAACATCGCGTTGGCGAGGATCAGCGCAATGCCGCGTTTGGGCATGCCCCAGAAGCTTTCACGCGAATTCAGCGCGGCCGAAGGTTGACGCGCCAGGAAGGCCAGCTGTTTAACGTCCATGTAGAGGGTTCCTTGGCGCGGGATCAGAGAAGAAGTTCGAGACGGAAATAGATCGGAGCTTCACGCTCACTCAGTGCCACAGGTCGCTCCAGTGAGTGAGCGAACGTCACGCTGGCGGACACGTGTTTGCCGCGAGCGAACAGTTCCAGAGAGTTGCTGGACACCCGACCGTTCTGCCCGCCGCTGTTGTCATCACGGCGAATGACGCCCTGGTCATAGCCGACCCCGACGCCGTATTGCTGCAGCACCGGTTGCAACCAGTCGAGGGTGACAGGGCGGGTCCAGCGCAAGTCGTTGCGCCAGTAGCCACCGCTGTCGCCGGAAAGAAACTGATCCTTGTAGCCGCGAACGGCTGACTGACCGCTGACGCTGAAGCGCTGGCTGTTGTAGAGCATGTCTTCGCTGCGCTGGCCGGTAGCGAGGCTGCTGAAGGTGAAGCGCTCTTCACCGATCTGGAAAGGCTGCAGGTAGCTGAGGGTCGCGGTGTATTTGCGGTAGCGGGCGGTGGGTTCGTTACTGGCGCGGCGCTCCTCGCCCATGGCATCCAAGGCACCAACGCCCTGCTGCATGCCCAGTTCAAGGTTGGCAAAAGCACTGCCTACTACACGACCGTGGCTGACACCGAATTGAGCCTCGGTAATACGTTGACTGGCATTCGCCAACTCACTGTCTTCGATGAAGTTGCGGGTACGCAAGTGACTGAGCCCGGTGCTCAAGGTCGTCTTGCTCTTGGCATCACGATGGATCACGCGCTCGGCGCGCAACTGGTGGGTCTGGCTTTCGCCGGTGTATTTGAAATCAAAGCCAGTACCTTGGCCGAGGGTGCGGTATTCGCTGTCGCTGTAGGAGTAACTGAAGTTCCACCAGCCCCATGGCAAGCTGTAACTGAGCATATTGCTTTGATAAGTACGCCTGTGGTCGCTGACCGCATCATGCCCACCCCGCAGGTTCAACTGATCAGCCAGCCCCAACGGGCTGTCCCAATCCAGCCCTACGCCCCACTGCTGTTCACCGGTGCTTTTCTGGCCGTCGTTGTGCCGCGCCAACGAAGCACGCCATGGCTTTTGCGGGGTGTTTTTGACCAATACATTACTGCCGCCCACTGCATCGCCGGGTGCCAGTTCCATCTGCGCCTGATTGGACGGCAAGCGGTTGAGCTGATCGAGCAACTGCTCGATCTCGCGCAGGTTCAGCTCTTGCCCTTCCCGCCCTGGAAACGCCATCGCCAGTTCCCGCTCCGAGAGGCCACTGCCCGCTTCGCCCTTGAGGCTTTCCAGCTTGCCTTCCACGACCAGCACTTCAAGCGTGCCTTGGGACAAATCCTGCTGCGGCAAGTAAGCGCGCGTGGTTACCAGCCCTTTGGCGAGGTAATGATCCGTGATGGCCTTGAGCACGCCATTGAGTTGAGCAACGCCCAGACATTGCCCAACGAAAGGCTCAAGCAGCGCGTCACGCTCGCGAATTGATAACGAGTCAGCTCCTTTGAGCTGGATGGTTTTAATCGGGAAGCAGCGTGTATCGACCGGAGCCGCGGGGGCGGATGGTGCCTTCTGGCTGCCAGGCAAATCCTTGAGCTCTTAAAGGCGGCGGCGCTGTTCTTCGAGCAGGCGGTCCTGACGGTCACGAATAACGTCTTGTTCACCCGGTGTCGGGGCGCCATAGACTATGAATGGCAATGCCAAAAGCGCCAGAAGCGCAGCAAGTTTTGTAGCGGAAAAATACACGTGACGTCCCTGTGGTGGCGCATTGATATCGCAAAACGGCGCGATAATAGGCAGCCATTACTTTGACGTCAATATTAATGTACTAGCCTGATACACAGCCGATACATAGTTACTACAGGCCTCGGGTCCGGCCTAAATCGAAGTTTTCACGAGCGGACTGAGCTGTCCGACTTTGAAGTCCAGACAGGATGTCTGATCAGCAGGTCGCGGCATCGGTGTATTGAACGCTTCATTTCTATTTGTCGTGATGTCGCAGCAGTCAACAGTTTCAGCACCATTCGTTTGCTATTAAAGCCGTCCTGTGATTACCCTCATATGAGTGACAACCTCATTATGAGCACGGGCCGACCGGCATTTATCAGAGCCGTTCAAACCATTATTAAACTTTACTTGTGGTTCTTTCGATATTGTCGGACACTCTGCATTAACGACAATATACAGGCGTCAGCCAAACGACTTGGAATTCATACATGAATTCAGCTCGACACCGCACCACTGAAAAGATTCAATCGCAATTGACGAACGGTTTGTAAAAATAATAAAAACTATTAAAAACAGATATTTAACAAAAGTAAGACGTCCTTTACCTCCTCGCAACAACGCCGCACAAAACCTGTTAAAGACTCGTTACAAATGTAAAAGTTTCGCCCTCTGAAATTATTCTTAAAAACATCATTTATAACTTTGCGCCCACCGCGAATGCTGCTAATAATCGGCCCAGTTCCGGGGAGCAAGGCAATGCGCCATCTCACACGAAGTGAATAATCAGCTTCCTTCCGATTTAACCCCGGCCTAAAAACTATTCGGTAGTTTGCTCAAAATGCCATCAGGCTTTGAGCTGTCTACTTGTGCGGCGCAAGAAAATTGCGCGAGGAGGGCATCATCGCTCGCAGTGAATCAAGGATTAAGGTCCTATCGATCTTCGGCACGCGTCCCGAAGCCATAAAAATGGCTCCGCTGGTTAAAGCACTGGCGGCGGAATCTGGCGTCCACTCCCAGATCTGCGTCACCGGCCAGCATCAAAGCATGCTGAAGCAGGTGATGGATCTGTTCGACCTCACGCCTGATTTCAGTCTCGACGTGATGAGGCCCAATCAGACTCTCAATACGCTGACGTCTGCTCTTTATGGCGCGATTGATCCGATACTGGAAATGCTCCAGCCGGACCGCGTTCTGGTGCATGGCGACACCACCTCGGCCATGGTTGCCGCGATGGCAGCGTTCCACCGTCGTATTCCGGTAGGCCATGTTGAAGCTGGCCTGCGCACCGGTGATATTCGTTCGCCGTGGCCGGAAGAGATGAACCGTCGCTGCATCGACCTGGGTGCCGACCTGTTGTTTGCGCCGACCTTCGAGTCCCGCACCAACTTGTTGAGTGAGCGTCTGCAAGGTCGCTCGTTTGTCACTGGCAACACGGTTATTGACGCGCTGCAGATGACCGCCAGCCGTATTGATCAGGACCATGCGTTGCGTGACAGTCTTGATAGCCAGTTTGCGTTCATCAAGCCAGGCCGCAAGGTGCTGCTGGTCACCGGCCACCGCCGTGAGAACTTTGGCGACGGCTTCCTTGATATCTGCAAGGCGCTGCGTCAGTTGGCCAGCCGTAAAGACATCCAGATCGTGTACCCCGTGCACTTGAACCCTAACGTTCAAGGCCCGGTCAACGAGCATCTGGGCGGTCTGGATAACGTACATCTGATCGAGCCGCTGGACTATCTGGCCTTTGTGCGCCTGATGCAACGTGCCCACGTGATCCTCACCGACTCGGGCGGCGTGCAGGAAGAAGCCCCTTCCCTCGGCAAGCCAGTGCTGGTGATGCGTGATGTTACCGAACGCCCTGAAGCTGTCGCGGCTGGCACCGTTCGACTGGTCGGTACTGCGCCAGAATCCATCATCAGTGGCGTTGCGGCCCTGTACGACGATGACCTGCTGTGGCGTCGCGCCTCCCAGGCGGCCAACCCGTATGGTGATGGCAAGGCCAGCTCTCGGATTGTCGACGTTCTGCTGGGCAGACCCATGCATGAGTTCGTGGTGGGCAAATCGCCGCGAGACATTGAACTGCCCCTGATGATTCCGAACCCGGAATTCACCCGGCCAGTTTCCACATTTCAATAAACATTCGCCCCTTAACAGCCCGAGATCTGCCTGAATGAAGTCTTCCGTTGCCACCCAATCGGGCGCGCTCAGCGCCCTAGCCTGTGGCGTGAGCCTGCTCGCGCTCATGCCGAATTTCGCCCTGGCCGCGGACAGCCCGCTCACTCAGGCAATCAACCGGCTGAACACTGATACCCAACAGCAGCGCGAGATCCGTCTCAGCGATCTGGGTATCGATGCGCCGATCATCCTCGGCTCCACTGACTCGCGCCGCGAGCTGTATCTTCCGGTTCCGGCCGGTGTACCGCTGACTGACGCAACCCTGCAATTCGACGCCAGCTACCTGAACGGCGAAGGCGGACGCAACACCATGTTGCTGTCGCTGGACGGCTTCCCGGTACGCGCCGAAGGCCTGACCGAGCCGCAAGGCAACGCCAGCGCTACCCTGGGCGTTGACAAGGCCGCCCGCGACAGCGGTTCGGTGCGATTGGGCGTCGCCTGGTCGTCGATCGTTTCCCGCGTACTGTGCGAAGACGAACGCGTGATCGGCAATGTGTTGCGTATCGATCCAGCGACCCGTCTGACCTACAGCTACGATGCCAATGATCTGAAGGACATCGGCGCGGCGTGGAATGCACTCCCTGGCAAGCCAGGCATCATGGTTGCTCCGGGCAGCCTGTCTGCTGAGAGCTACGACGCCGCATGGCGTCTCGGTGTGGCTCTGGAGCGCATCGGCAAACACGCGCGGATCCTGCCCTTCCCTGCTTTGCAGGACAGCGTCGACCTGAGCGCTTTGCGTATCCCGGCCGAGCTGCTGAACATCCCGGCCTTCGCCAGCCTTAATGGCAAAGGCACGCAAACCCTGAGCGACCCGGCACAGATCGGTGCCTTGTTGGTACTGGGCCAGACGCCAAACGTACAGGCTGACCTGGCAATCAATGATCCGCAGTTGCTGAAAGCAATCAACGATTCGCTGGATGCGTTGCAAGCGCAGATTCAAGGCCGCGACGCGACTGCGGTAGACGCATTTAACCAATGGCGTGAGCGTCACATCAACGCTGGCCAGAAAACCGGTAAGGAAAACGTGCGTCTGGCATTGCTGGGCAGCCGCCCGATGCTGATGATTGCACCGGACGCCACTACCAAAGCGCTGACCATGTTCAGCTCGGCCTGGAACAAACTGGCCCGCACCCGCCAGCTGTCCATCAGCGAAGCTCAGGCTCCGCTGGACACCGATGGCCGTGTAGCGCTGTCGCGACTGGGCGGACAGCCGGGCACTATCGACGTGTTGGCCAAGGCTGACTGGAGCGCCTCGTTCCCGTTGGGCGCCGTGGCTTATGACGGGCGTCTGCCGGTCAAAGCGGTGATTGATATCGCTGCCGCACCTGGCGCATCGGACACGGCTCCGGTCGCTTCGGTGTTCCTCAATGATTACCTGATCGGCGCGCAGCAGCTTGATACCACAGGCGAGAAGCAACGCATCGAAGCGCGCATTCCGCGTTACGCATTGGGTTCGACCAACGTCCTGCGCGTTTCCTTCCAGCGTCAGCCGGTCAGTGATCGCTGCCTGGAAACGCCACAGGCGTTCCCGGTTTCGGTACGCCCGACCAGCCACATCGTCCTCGAAAAAACCACGCCAAGTGATGACTTCGCAGGCATGGCTGCACGCTTCGCGGTTGATACTCAGGTATTGGTCCCGCAAACCTGGCTTGATCACCCGGCCAGCAGCTTGCCGCAAGTGATTTCAGTCGCCAGCGCCACCGGTGTTTCGCCACTGCGCGCGCAATTGAAAGTCAGCGCTGACCCGAAAACCGCGGTCAAGCCGGAAAAATCCTTCCTGGCTTTCGCACTGCCAGTCGCCGACAGCAAGCAAGCGTTGCAAGTCGATGACCAGGGCCGCCTGCGCATCAACGACAAAGATAAAGTCTTGCTGGATGTCACCCAGTTGAACAACCTTGCCTCGCTGCAAGTGGTTGAGTCCGGCAGTCAGCGTGGTCTGGTCTATCAGGCTCTGGGCAGCGATGCTCCGCAATTCGCCAAACCAATCCTGTTGACCCGCGGCGATACCAGCGTGCTGGGCAACAACGGTGTGTTGACCACACTGGACAGCAAAGACCCGAACGGCAGCCGCATGATTGATGACGACGAGCCTAAAGGTCTGGATGCATGGCGCACGCCTTCCCTGCTGTGGCTGATTCCGGGCGGCATTCTGTTGTTCCTCGTGTTGTTGCTGGCTGGCCGTAGCGCCCGTCGCAATCGTCAATAACGGGAACCTGAGATGACGTCGCTTTATTGGCCTTACTGGCTGGCCCACTACTACAGCGTTCTGGAAGTCGCCACGATCGTGATCGCGGTGCTGATCCTGATTTCCAGCCTGGACGATCTGTTCATCGACCTGTGGTACTGGTCTCGCCGGATATTCCGCAGCTTCACCGCAGGGCGCAAATACCGGCCCCTGACCGCCGACCAACTGCTCGCCCGGGATGAGCAACCCCTGGCGATCATGGTTCCGGCGTGGCTGGAATACGACGTCATCGCACCGATGATCGAGAACATGGTGTCGACGCTGGACTACCAGAACTACGTGGTTTTTGTCGGCACCTACATTAACGATCAGCGCACCATCGACGAAGTCGAACGCATGCGTCGCCGTTACAAGCAGTTGCACCGTGTAGAAGTCCCGCACGACGGGCCGACCTGCAAGGCTGACTGCCTTAACTGGGTGATTCAGGCGATCTTCCTTCACGAAAAAACCCACGGCATGACCTTCGCTGGCGTGGTCCTGCATGACAGTGAAGACGTGCTGCACCCGCTGGAATTGCGTCTGTTCAACTACCTGTTGCCGCGCAAGGACATGATCCAGCTGCCGGTGGTGTCCCTGGAACGCAACTGGTACGAATGGGTTGCGGGCACTTACATGGACGAGTTTGCCGAATGGCACGGCAAGGACCTTGTGGTGCGTGAAAGCATGAGCGATACCGTGCCTTCCGCCGGTGTTGGCACCTGCTTCTCCCATCGGGCATTGCAGGTGCTGGCCGGGGAAACCCAGAACATGCCGTTCAACACCGACAGCCTGACCGAGGACTATGATGTAGGCGCTCGCCTGTCCAAAGTCGGCATGAACGCGATCTTCGTGCGCTTCCCGGTGGAATACCGGGTGCTGCGTAAATCGTGGTTCAGAAAGCCTTACGAATCGACACTGAAAATGCCGTTGTGCGTACGGGAATTCTTCCCCGATACGTTCCGCACCGCATTTCGTCAGAAAGCCCGCTGGACACTGGGTATCGGCCTGCAAGGCTGGGAGCAGATGGGCTGGACCGGTTCGCTGGCCAACCGTTATTTGCTGTTCCGTGACCGCAAAGGTGTTGTGACGGCTTTCGTCAGCATCATTGCGTACCTGATTCTGGTGCAACTGCTGGTCTTGATCATCCTGCGTCAAAGCGGCGTGTGGGATGTGAGCTTCCCTACCCCGTTCGAAGCCAACGGCTGGATCAAATACCTGTTGCTGGCCAACGGTATTGCATTGGCCTGGCGCGTCATTCACCGCTGCTACTTCACCGGTGTGTTGTACGGCTGGCAGCATGCGCTGCTGTCTATTCCACGCATGGTCGTTGGCAACTTCGTCAACTTCATGGCCGCTTCCCGTGCCTGGAAGATGTTTATCGTTGGCAAGGTTATGAACCGCAAGCTGGTCTGGGACAAAACCATGCATGACTTCCCGTCCACTGACCTGGTAGCGGTTGCTCCACGCAAACTGGGCAGCGTGCTGCTGTCATGGCAAGCGATCAACGACACCAATCTGGAAAGCGCACTGGCCGAACAACAGACTCGCCAACTGCCGTTGGGGCGCATTTTGCTCAATAACGGCTGGCTGGACGATGAAACCCTGGCCGAAGCCATTGCCTTCCAGAACGACTTGCCGCGGGTGTTCGACGTGGCCGCCAAGGCTGAGCGTGCAGAACCTGCGCTGGCCGACGAATTTGCCTTGCGCTGGCGGGCAGTGCCTGTTGGCCTGAGCCCTGAGGGCCGTCAGCAAATTGCCGTGGCCAGCCCATTGTCAGCCGAAGGACTTGAGCAGGTCAGCGCGCAACTGGGCAGCGAGCCTGTGCAGTTGATCGCTCGGGAAAGCGAAATCATCAATCAGTTGCGTCAACTTGATGCACCGGATGATCGCGCCTTGCCGCATGCCAGCGCACCACTGCTGGGTGACCTGCTGATCGAAATGGGTCTGCTGGATCGCAACGTGTTCAACGATGCGATGCTGCATTACAAACCACAGCAACATGGTCGTATCGGTGATTACCTCGTGGATATCGGCGTGCTGCCTCGCGCAACCATCGAACAGGCGGTTGCCCGTCAGCACAGCCATTATCAGCCGGAGCCGGCATTATGAAACGCTCACTGCTGAGCCTTGTAATCGCCGGTGCAAGCCTGCTGCCAGCGTTAAGCTACGCCGAAGCACTGCCGCTGCCGCTGACCGGCCCCGCCTATCAAGCGGCGAACGAAGCCTACAGCGCCTACGAGCGCAAGGATTACGACCTGGCGATTGCCAAAGCCCGCGAGGCTTTGCGTCAGCGCGCAGACGTGACCCGCTTGAATCGGCTGATCGAACTGGCGCAGCGCGATAAAGAGGCGCGCGACAACCCTCGTCGTTATCCGCAGGCGAAGCCCGCTCCGGGTTTCAGCGTTGCCGCTCAGGCGTTCAAAGCCTACGACCGCGACGACTTCGGCCTCGCCGCGCAGTCCGCTCGTAAAGCCATCGCCCTGGCCCCAAAGCGCATGGATTACCGGCTGTTGCTGATCGAGTCCTTGCAACGCCAGCAGCAATTGGTCGAAGCCGATCAGGCGACCACCGAAGCGCTGCGGGTGTTCCCGGACGACGACGCACTGTTGATGCGCCGCGAAGCTATTCGCCGTCAGATTGCCGCACCGCTGTCCATCGCCGGTTATCGTGCGCTGGAACAGAACAACCTGCCTTTGGCAGTTGAACAGGCCCGAAGGGCTGTCGGCTGGGCGCCGGAAATCAGTGCAAATCAGCAACTGCTGATCAGCGCCCTCCTTGCTTCCAAGGACTATCCGGCAGCCGAAAAAGCCGCTACCGCCGCGCTGGCTCAGGACGACGGTGAAATTGCACCCTGGATCCTGCGCAGCTACGCACTGGATCGCCAGGGCAAAACCCAGGCCGCACAGGCCGACCTGAATCGGGCCCTGGCCATCGAGGGTTTGCTGGATTCCGAAGAACGCGAGATTCGCTTCTTCGCAGCCGATCTGGCCCTGGCCAACGGCAACCCGCAACAAGCACTCGACCAGCTGCAACAATTGAAGCCAGACGAAGGCGGCGAAGTTGCCCGTCGTCGTGCCGCTGCACAAGTCGTGGCGCGACAAAAAAGCAATGGCCTGAAAACAGCGGTTCGCTTCCCTGCCCCCGCGTTGAACTGCCAGGAAAGCGCCTTCGGTCTGATCTGTGATATCTGGCCGGGTAACCAGCGCGATGCCGGGACCGACACCGCGGTGCAGGCCTATGCCGCACTGGCGCGCAAGGACGCTGCTTCGGCTGCGACCCTCGCCCAGGAAGCGATTCGTCGTGCACCGCAAAATCCGGCCTATCGCAGCCTTCTGGTCAGTGCTCTGACCGAACAGAAGCGCCTCCCGGAAGCCATCGACGCCGCCAGTGAAGGCATTGCCGCCAATGGCGACGACGCTCGCCTGTTGGCTCAACGGGGTCGTCTGCGCCAACAAACCGGAGATGATGCCGGAGCACGCAAAGACTTCACCCAGGCCTTGGCACTGGGCAGCCTGCCCACGTACGAAGAAGCCAGCCTTTACGCTGCATTGGGCCAACGCAAGACCGCACGCGAACGCTTGCAGCAATCGCGCGATGCCGGTGAGCTGGAGGGCATGAGCAACCTTCAGGTTGCGTACCTGTCGGTACAGGCCGGTGACGACGACGCGGCGCATGAATCATTTCGCAAGGCTGACGCCGAAGCCCCGCTGCCGCCAACGGCGACACAGGATGCGGCTTACAACGCCATGCGCGTCAACGATGACGAGCAGGCGGTGGGCTACTTCAAGCGGGTGATCGATGCACAGAATGCCGGTGCCCTGGACATGCCTGCGCAACAGCTGTTCGATACCCGTCGCGCAGTCGCCGATGTCTCGCGCACCTGGGGCCTGATCAGCACCACCAGTTATCGCGGTAACAGCTCCAGCAGCGGCTTGAGTTCTGCGCCGAGCACCGGCAGCAATGGCAACGGCGGAAGTGGCGGCAGCAGCAACGACAGCCTGCAAAACAGTACTGAACTGTCGTGGCGTCCGCTGGGTTATCGCAACGCACGTTTCGTTGAGCTTTACGGGCGGATCACCGACACCCTGTGGGCCAAGAACAGCGACTCCGACACCGGCATGGACGCGCTCCAGGGCGCATTGGGTGTTCGGATCAAACCGTTCTCGTCACTGAACGTCATGGCGGCAGCAGAGCGTACCTTCCCGCTGGGCTCGTCCAATGTCGACGGCGACTGGCTGCTGCGCTTGGGCTATGGCTCCAGCATTGGCACTGATCTGCGCGTCGATACGCCAAGCTGGTGGACTTCGCAACTGTTCGCCGAGGCCGGGCACTACGTCAATGATTCGCGCAACTACTTCAACAGCGAATGGCAAGGCGGCCGCAGCTATGCCATCGGTGGCACGGGCTCGCGCTGGGTCACCTTCCCGCATGTCGTGGCGGCCTACGATTACGACTCGAAAATGAATAGCGAAACCGGCTCCAATGGCCGTGCGGATTACTCTTCAGGCCACGCCGCGGGCGTTGGTGTGGGTAATAACGTGCGCTACTGGTTCCGTGAAGACGCGTACAACGCGCCACGCTCTTACGTGGATTTTTCTCTGCAATATCGAGTGAAAGTGTCTGGCGATGATCGCGCCAAAGGCGTGTTTGCCCGACTGACTTACTCTTACTGAGGACTGATATGTACCCTCGAATCTGCGTGTGGCTGGGCTTGAGCCTGGCCGCCACAACAGCCCACGCCGCATCTGAAATTGCTCAGTTGTACGAATCCAAATTACCGGAAGGCTCGGCCTGGGTTCGGGTGGTCAATCCAACCGACTCCACGATGCAGGTCCGCATTGATCAGGGCACGAGCTTCAATCTGTCTGCCCAGTCAGCGCTGGCAAGCCCGTTTCAGGTAGTCGATGGCCGTCAGCCTTTGCGCCTGACGGTGAATGGTCGGGAGATAAAAGACCTCAAGGCTCCGGCCAATGCTTTTGTCACCCTGATCCTCGACAGCAACCCTGCTGCTGCGCCGCGCGTGGTGATTGATCCGCCCGTGCGTGGCAAGGATTTGCGCGCCGAGCTGAACATTTACAACCTGAGCAATGGCTGTGACAAGGCCGACATCAAACTGGCCAACGGCTCGACTGTATTCAGTCAGCTGCCGTTGAAAGGTCAGGCGCAGCGCACCATCAATCCGGTGCAGGCGACCCTGATTGCCAGTTGTGGTCAGAGCGCCAGCCTGCCGTTCAAACTTGAACCGTTCAAGGCCGGTGATCGCTACAGCCTGTTCCTGATCGGCTCTGGTCAGACCCCGCGTCTGGTGGGCCTCGTCGATCAGACTGCGCCATGATCAAGCTTATGAAAGCAGTCCCCGCGACGAACACCCGCCCCTCTCGCCGTCTGCCGTTATCGGCCATGCTCGCCGCGATGCTGCTGGGCGTTTCCAGCCAGCCCGCGCAGGCAGCCTCGGCAGTGATCACCGGCAAGGACGGCTGGTTGTTTCCGGCCTGGGAAAGCCTGACCAAGGTCGACAATGCCGGTACGACTCGCAGCATCGCCTTGATCAAGGACCTGCAACAGCAACTAGAGCGCAACAAGATCGCTCTGGTTGTGTTGGTGGTGCCGATGAAAGCGCCGTTTTATGCGCAACGCCTGCCGGCTGACCAGCCACTGAGTCCCGCTGTTGCACAACGCTACGATCAGTTGCAGGGCGCGATGAGCAAAGCGGGCCTGACCACGCTTAACATCAAGCCGATCCTGCAACAGACCGAACAAGGTGATCACACCGCGTTCTACCGGGCCGACTATCACTGGACCGCCTGGAGCGCCGAAAACACCGCTGATGCGACGGCCCGGCTCATAAACCAGCGCTATAAGCTGCAAGGCGAACCCGGTGGCGGTGCGGTGTTGGGAGAGTGGTTCGACAAACGCGCCTTTGGTGACCTGGCGAGTAACTTCCTGCCAGCCATCAAACGCAAAGCCATTGGCCGCGACATTTACACCGTGCGGCATCAGGTGGAAAAAGACCTGCTGATCGATGATGCCCCAGCGCCTGTACAGGTTATCGGCAACAGCTTTGTGCAGCCTTATCTGGGCTTCACTCAGAAGCTGTCCAACGCGCTGGATCGTCCCGTTACGCTGACCTGGAACCCCGGTGATGTCGGACCTTGGGCTACCCTGCTGCAATATCTGCAATCCCCGGATTTTGCCCAGCACAAACCTCAAGTCATCGTCTGGCAATTCAACGAGGGGCAGTTCCATCAAGGCCCTGATGCGTCAGCCAACTGGAACGCCAAAGGCGTAGTGTCGTTGAGCCAGTGGCATCAGCGCATCAAGCAGGCACTCCCTTGAGGATTTTGGGAAGGCCCCTTAACCGTGCGACTCTGACCGCTCTGCTGCTTGCAGCCATGATAGGGACAGGGATCGCCATGTTGATTACCAACGCAGTAAAACCATTGAAACCCGGCATCGTCGGTATGGTCTGGCAACCGGACAATGCCACGGTTGGCATCAAGGGCGACTGGCACAAGCTCGGCGCTCGGGAACTGCTGGTGCAGTGGACGGTGGTCGATGATCAGGCGTTCATTCCCGGTACCGGCCTGCCTGCCGTACCGGTGATGCCGGACTGGGCACGCATCGGCAAAGAGCCTTGGGCCAAAGACGTCATCATCGGTCTGGCCGGGTATTTCAGCGAAAATCGCTCTCGGGACAACGTCGAGCAATTGGCGAAACTTTCGGAGAGCATTGCCAGGCTGTCTTTGCCGTTGCATGTCACGGGTTATTACTTCCCGGCTGAAGTCGATCCAAGCTGGACCAAGGCCAAAGACCTGCCCGCCTTGCTGGCCAAGCTGCCTAGACCACTCTGGATCAGTGTTTACGACGGTGCCAATATCGGCCCTGCTGCTACCGCTGACTGGCTCAAGCAATGGTTGCCGGATGACATTGGTGTGTTCTTTCAGGACGGTGTCGGGGTCTATGCCCGCACCGCTCCGGTGGCTCGCACTTACGCCGATGCCATGCGCGACCGACTGGGCAAGGATCGCGTCAGAATCATCGCCGAGGCTTTCAGGCCGCAATACGGCGGCGGTTTCCGCTCCGCCACTGCCGAAGAGCTGAAACCGCAACTGGAAGCGTATGACGGCTATCCGCTCTACCTGTTCGACGGCCCGCATTACGTGACACCGGATTTGGTGAAACAGCTGTTGAAGTGAGGCTGGCGGGGCATAACCGTCACTTGAGCCAGACGCAGTAACCGGTAGGACCGAATTCATTCGGGAAGGGGGTGTTTCAGGGCAAACATAGGCGGCGTCTGTACTGGCCTCTTCGCGAATGAATTCGCTCCCGCCGGTAACCGAGGCAAGACGCAGAATCGGTAGGACCGAATTCATTCGAGAGGCGGTATTTCGGCGAAATACAGGCTGCGGATGTACCGGCCTCTTCGCGAATGAATTCGCTCCCACCGGTAACCCTAGGCCAGACGCAGAACCCTGTGGGACCGAATTCATTCGGGAAGGCGGTGTTTCAGACCAAACATGGGCGGTGTCTGTACTGGCCTCTTCGCGAATGAATTCGCTCCTACCGGTAACCCAGGCAAGACGCAGAATCCTGTGGGACCGAATTCACGGGAAGGCGGTGTTTCAGGGCAAACATAGGCGGCGTCTGTACCGGCCTCTTCGCGAATGAATTCGCTCCTACCGATAACCCAGGCAAGACGCAGAACCCTGTGGGACCGAATTCATTCGGGAAGGCGGTGTTTCAGGGCAAACATAGGCTGCGGATGCACCGGCCTCTTCGCGAATGAATTCGCTCCTACCGGTAACTCAGGCCAGATGCAAAACCGGGCGGTATTTCGGCGAAATACAGGCTGCGGATGTACCGGCCTCTTCGCGAATGAATTCGCTCCCACCGGTAACCCTAGGCCAGACGCAGAACCCTGTGGGACCGAATTCATTCGGGAAGGCGGTGTTTCAGGTCAAACATAGGCGGCGTCTGTACTGGCCTCTTCGCGAATGAATTCGCTCCTACCGGTAACCCAGGCAAGACGCAGAATCGGTGGGACCGAATTCATTCGGGAGGCGGTGTTTCAGACCAAACACAGGCGGCGTCTGTACCGGCCTCTTCGCGAATGAATTCGCTCCTACCGGTAAACCAGGCAAAACGCAGAACCCTGTGGGAGCGAGGCTTGCCCGCGATGCATGTGTCGTAGTTTCAAGACAGACCACGTTATCGTTTATCGTGGGCAAGTGGGAATGCCGTCCAGCCGCTCCTACAAGGGAATGGCATTCCAACCTGACATTTGTAGCCTTACAAAATCGACAACGGGTAGTTGATGATCAGGCGGTTTTCATCGAACTCGTTGTTGCTGAAATCACGACGCATAGTGGAGTTGCGCCACTTCAGGTTGAGCTTTTTCAGCACACCGCTCTGGATGGTGTAAGCCAGTTCGGTTTCCCGCGCCCATTCCTTGCCATCATTGGTGGCCGATGTTCTGACGTTGTCACCGCTGATGTAGCGGTTCATCAGGGTCAGGCCCGGGACGCCCAGCGCGGCGAAATCATAATCGTGACGCAGTTGCCATGAACGTTCCTCCGCGTTGTCGAAGCTGGCGTTGTAGCTATCGTTGGCCAGGGTGCCGCCACTGGTGCCGTTAACCCGCATCCACGTGTCGCCACTGACTTTCTGCAAACCCACGTAGAACACATGAGCTCCATACTTGGCCGAGAACAGCCCCGAGTACGTCTTGTTATCCAGCTTACCGGCCAGCTCCCGCCCGTCCTCCCCGCCTTTGAAGAAGCCCAGATTCGCGCCCAGCGTCCAGTCACCCAGCGGCTGGCTGTGAACCAGTTGCAGATACTGCTGGTTGTAAACGTCTTTGAGTTCCGCTCCCCACAGGCCGACCATGGTGCGGTTCTGGTTGAACTTGTATTCACCGCCAACGAAGTTGAACCGGTCAGACACGCCACCACCGAAGTTCATGTCTTCCATGCTGGCATCGTTACGCGGGCTATTGCCCTGAAACTGGCCGCCATACAGGGTCAGGCCGTCGATTTCATTGGAGGTAATCTGCGCGCCCTGAAAGGTCTGCGGCAACGAGCGACCGTCATCGGAACGCAGGATCGGCAATACCGGCATCCACTCCCCCACCTTCAACTCGGTTTTGGAAATACGCGCCTTGCCCGCGACCGCCAATCGACCGAAGTCATCCGCCGGACGTCCGTCACTGTGGCGGGGCAACAAAGCCGTGCCGTAAGTACCGCCACCGCCGTCCAGCTTCACCGACCACATGCCCAGCACATCAACACCAAAACCCACCACGCCCTGGGTGAAGCCGGACTTCGCATCCAGAATGAAACTCTGAGTCCATTCCTCCGCCTTGCTCTGCGGGTTTGAAGGATCGACGAAGTTGCGATTGATATAGAAATTGCGCAGGCCCAGATTGACCTTGGCGTCTTCGACAAAACCCGCAGCCATTGCCGAACCCGGCGCAATCAGCGAAAGGCCCAGTGCGGTGGTGCTGAAGCCAAGAACGTTGGCTGCAAGGGTATTTAATTTAGCCATTTTTGTTATCCCCACTTTCATTTGGACGAGCACAGCCATGCGCGCCCTTGAAAAGGCTCGCATCGCCGATGGAAAGTTATCTGCAAGCCGTCAAAGGCATTCCAGGACGGCTTGGCTACTGGCGTTGGTCGTCAGGGCTTACTGCCCGGCACGCACCTTGGCGATTTCGTCGTACATCAGCTTCACCAGACTGCCATCCAGTTTTTCCGAGTACTTCTTGATCACAGGCTGAACGCGTTCGCGGAAACGGTCTTTCTCTTCAGCAGAAATATCGTTCACGGCAACGTTTTTCTGCTGCTCAAGATAACCACGCGCACTTGCCATACTGCTCGCGGTGACTTCTCGCTGATACTTCTGAGCCTCTACAGCAGCCTCTTTAACCAGCTTTTTCTCATCATCATTGAGCTTGTTCCAGGTCTTCTGGCCAATGATGAAAGACTGCGGATTGAAGATATGACCGGTGGTTGAAATGTATTTCTGCACCTCGTAGAACTTGCTGCCCTGAATTACCGTGAGCGGGTTTTCCTGGCCGTCGATTACGCCCTGTTCCAGGCCGGTATAGACCTCAGGGAATGCCATCGCCACCGGGTTGGCACCCAGCGCATTGAAGGTGTCCAGATAGATCGGCGACTGGATCACGCGGATTTTCAGGCCCTGCATGTCTTCGAGTTTATTGATCGGATGCTTGCTGTTGGTCACGTTACGGAATCCCAGATCCCAGTAACCCAGGCTAACCAGCCCTTTGCTGTCCAGTTGTGCGGCAAGCTTCTGTCCAACCGGGCCGTCGATAACGGCATGAGCCTCTTCGACGTTGTTGAACAGGAACGGGAAGTCCAGCATGGCGAAGTCCGGCGCTTGAGCCGCAAGGATGCCGGAGTTGAGTACGGTCAGGTCCAGGGTGCCGCCTTGCAACGCGGAAACGGTGACGACGTCGCCACCCAGCGTGCCGCCCGGAAACAGCTTGACCTTGATCTTGCCGCCACTGCTTTTGGCCAGCAGTTCGGCGAACTTCTGCGCGCCCTGCCCCTGAGGATGCTCCTGCACATTCTGGAATGCGAAACGCAGGGTTCGCTCGCGAATTTCCGCCGCGTGGCTGGCCATGCTGCCCAGTAAAAGGCCTGTGGCGCAGGCACCTGCCAGCAGGGTTTTCATCAGTTTTTGCATGTCACTCTCCATATTGTTTTTAGAGTCGAGTTACGGAAATGCCCACCGACATCAGCCGGTGAAAAACTTCAGCGGTACAAGCACCAGCGAAGGGAACAACACCAGCAGAAACAGGACAACAAACTGCGCCAGCATGAACGGCCAGACACCGCGGATGATTTCATCCATGCTGATTCTGGAAACGCCGCACACCACGTTGAGCACCGTGCCCACGGGCGGCGTGATCAGGCCGATGGCGCAATTGATCATGAACAGCACCCCGAAATACACCGGATCGATACCGGCCATGACCACCGCGGGCATCAACACGGGAGTCAGCAGCAGAATCGTCGGAGTCATGTCCATGGCGGTGCCCACCACAATCACCAGCAGCATGATCACGACCAAGAGAATCGTCTGATTGTCCATGAACGGTTCAAGCACGCCCGCCAGTTGCTCAGGCAACTCGGCGATCGTCACCAGCCAACCGGAGACCATGGCTGCAGCGACCAGGAGCATCACCACCGACGTGGTTTTCGCGGATGAAAGAATCAGGTCGTACAGTTGGTTGATCTTCAGCTCCTTGTAAATGACCAATGCCACAAACAGCGAGTACACCGCTGCGACCACTGCCGCCTCGGTCGGTGTAAAAATGCCGAATTTCAGGCCGAAGACAATTATCAGAGGCAAGCCGAGCGCCCACAGGCCTTCGATCAACGCGCGCATGATTTGCGCGGCACTCTGCTTGGGAGGCGGCTGAATATTTTCCTTGCGGGAGACGTACCACCAGGCCACTGCCAGCGAAGCGCCGAGCATCAACCCCGGAACGATCCCGGCCAGAAACAGCTTGGAAATCGAGACGCCGGACGCCACGCCAAATACGATGAACCCGATGCTTGGCGGGATCACCGGGGCGATAATCCCCCCTGCCGCGATCAAGCCCGCCGAGTGAGCCCGGTTGTGCCCGGCACGCACCATCATCGGCACCAGCAGCGCGGCGAGTGCAGCCGCATCGGCCACCGCAGAACCCGACAGCGAGGCCAGCAGGCAGGAGGCAAGAATAGCCACGTAACCCAAACCACCGCGCTTGTGCCCCACCAATGCCATGGCGATGTTGACGATGCGTTTGGACAGGCCGCCCGCGTTCATGATTTCGCCAGCCAGCATGAAAAACGGCACGGCCATCAACGGGAAACTGTCGGCACCGTTGAGCAGGTTCTGCGCAATGATCTGTGCATCGAACAGATCGAGCTGCACCATCAACGCCACGCTGACCAGCAACAAGGCGAAAGCGATTGGAATGCCCGGCGCCATGGTGGCGATCAGCGAACCGAGAAAAATAACCAGAGTCATGGGTGAGTTCTCTCGGTGGTCGATGACGGGGTATGGATGTGCTTGATCTCCTCGGCGGCATCGCTGTCAGTGACCATCACCAACTCGTCGTCCGCCAGCTTGCCGCTCAACACCAGGTACAAGTCATACAACAGAATGACCGCAGCACAGGCACCGAAGACCAGCCCGGCCGCGTAGAACAACGCCATGGACAGACCCGACGCTGGCGCGACCACATCCAGATTGATAACCGCTTGTTGCCAGCTTCCGCTGAAGATCAGCCAGCAGATGTAGAGCATCAGCACATGGCCGATGACCAGACAGAAACGCTTGCCACCCGCTGGCAAACGACGTACCAGACTGTCGAAGCCCATATGCGCACGTTCTTTGAGCGCTACCAGCGAACCAAGAAAGATCATCCAGACGAACAGCCAGCGCGACAGTTCTTCCGAGACGCTGATGCCTGAGTTGAAGGCGTAACGGAGCACCACGTTGCCGAAAACCAGAACGAGCATGCCAATCATGCAGAGCACGATGAGCAACTTGAGCAGCTTGAAATACAGGTCGACTATTCTTTTCATTATTATTGCCTCGCGGAAACCCTGAACCTGACGCGATTAACCCGGCATCGCTGTTACCGGGCTGAACCGGTCTGAGGTGCGCACGCGCAAACGCCGCGAGCCATTACATTCGGGGATAACAGTCGAGCACAGAGAGGGGGATCGAGAACAAGTAATTGCGGTCGCATGAGGGTGGCTCCATTGTTTTTATTGTCCCTTCGCTCTGATGGCAAAGGTTTATGACATGGAAAATGTACTAACCGGTTAATTCGGTCAATATCCAAAAACGTTGGTTATCGACCCTTAAACCGAAAAGATGCGTATCGAATATTCTTGAAATTCCTCGAAAACCAACCTCTGCGAAGACATTTCCTTCGAAAAAGCGGATCAAAATAGCCGCAGTAGCACGATTCACGAAATACAAAAGCGTGCGATTATCGATTATTTATCAGACTAAAAGCGGCTTGTCCGCCCTGAAGTCGCACACCAGGCCCCAAGACATGCCCAAGCATCCGCCATTCTCCGGCGCAAAAATCGCCTTGCTTTGCGAAGGCTTGATATTGAGCTACCTGCGCGATGACAAAACTTCTATTCCGTGGCCTGGCCTCTGGGACCTCCCCGGTGGCGGACGCGAGGGCGAAGAAACGCCGCTGGCGTGCGCACTGCGTGAAACCGAGGAGGAGTTTGGGCTGACCATTGCCC
The DNA here is from genome assembly GCF_021147825.1 of Pseudomonas quasicaspiana. Taxonomy (NCBI): domain Bacteria; kingdom Pseudomonadati; phylum Pseudomonadota; class Gammaproteobacteria; order Pseudomonadales; family Pseudomonadaceae; genus Pseudomonas; species Pseudomonas quasicaspiana. The sequence goes on along the minus strand of NZ_JAGTPI010000032.1, from coordinate 8,741 downwards.
CTGAACATATCGTCTGGACTCGGGTTTACCCGGGCCAGGGGCTGGGCGGCCTCGATACCTGGTTCTTCGTGGCACAGGTTCCGTCGGGAACATTCGCCAACATACGTTTCGGCAACGAAGGCCAGCGCTGGGCTGTCACGACCATAGAGGCTTTCCTGGCGAATAACGTCGCTATAACGCACTTTCAGCATCGGCTCAGGGAATATCTGTCGAGCCGCTCTGGTGACGGCCCCGAACCATCAGCACGTAACTAAAAAACGCCACTGGCGGCTGGCACGACTTGCGCATAACATGCCGTGATTCCACATAGCCAGATATCACCCATGATAATAGCCAGCCTGCGCAGCCACCTGACACTCTGGTTCGCCGGGTTGTCGCTGCTCGCCCTGCTGAGCGTGGGTTTCTATGTCGGCCATATCGCCACCGAGCAAATCAAACAAGCCAGTGGCAGTTCGCTGCTGAGCACCGCCAAGTCAGCGGCAATGATGCTGGGCACTCAGTTACGCGAGCGTCAGCTTGAGATATTCCTGCTGAGCCGGGAGCCACATCTGGTACGTGGCAACCTGGATGACCCGGACATTCTGCCGTCGATGGAGTTGCGCACCCAGTCTCACTCCGAGTACGCCTGGATGGGTGTCGCTGACATCAAAGGCAACGTTCGGCAGGCGGTGCATGGCCTGCTGGTCAACCAGTCCGTGCTGGAACGCCCATGGTTCAAGGCCGGATTGCAAGGACCGTATACCGGCGATCCTCATGAAGCGGTATTGCTCGCCAAACTGCTGCCCGCCAATGCCAGTGGCGAACTGCTGCGTTTCATCGATTTTGCTGCGCCGATCCGCACCGCCGACGGCACCGTGGTTGGCGTGCTGAGCGCTCACGTGCACTGGAGCTGGATGACCCGAATTGTCGAATCGGCCATTCTGCGTGAAGGCGCGACCGCTGATCTTGAAGTGCTGATCGTCAATGGCGATGGCGTGGTGCTGTATCCACAACAGATGATCGGCCAAAAGCGCCCCGAGCTGCTGGCAACGCAGCGACTTTCTAGCAGCGAGAAGCCAGCCGGCGCGCCGGAATGGACAGAAAACGCCGACTATCTGTCCAGCGTGTTGAAGGTCCCGACGCCACCGTCCGCCAATCTGGCCTGGTTCATCGTGGTTCGCCAGCCTCTTGATACCGCGCTGCAACCTGCGCGGATCCTGCTTTATAAGCTGTTGATATTGGGTGTGTTCGCCGCGCTGGCGTTTGGCCTGGTCGCTTACTACCTGGCGCAGCACATGAGCCGCCCTATCGAACAATTGGCCAAGGCTGCCAAACAGGTTGAGGCCAAACAGCCCGGCGCAGATTTCCCTCAAACGCATTCGGTCCGGGAGATCGCCCAACTGGGCCAGTCCATTCAGAGCATGACTGAATCGCTGCTGACCAAGGAACGCGAACTGCGAGACACCAACGCCTCTCTTGAGGCCACCGTCGAGCAGCGCACCGCTGCCCTCACCCAGGCCAATGCCGATCTGTTGAAAATGGCGACCCATGACGCCTTGACCGGTGTTTACAACCGTCGCCGCTTTGACGAAAAGCTTGCCGAATGCAACCAGCTGTTTGAACGCAGCGGCCGCCCCTTCGCCCTGCTGTTCATCGACGCGGATCACTTCAAAAACGTCAACGATACCTACGGCCATGCCACCGGTGACGACGTGTTGCATCAACTGGCTCAGATCATTCATGAAAATACCCGCGCCACCGACTTCGTGGCCCGCTACGGCGGTGAAGAGTTCGCCGTATTGCTGCCAGAGCCGGAAGGCGCGGAAAGTCCGGAAGTTGTTGCAGAAAGAATTCGCAAGGCCGTTGCCGATGCAACCTTCGACCTGGTCGGGCAAGTGACCGTGAGCATCGGTATTGGCCTGGCCGATACCGCAGATGCCAATACAACTGCGTTGATCAAGCGGGCCGATCAGCAGCTTTATTATGCCAAGGCGTCAGGCCGGAACAGAGTGGCGAGCAACGCCACCGTGGACCTATAAAAATATCCGTCAGATTGCTGACAATCTGGCGGGTTCGCTTCTGTTTACAGCTGCCTACGACCGTTCAGGTTAAAGCTTTGGCCTCAGCGGTCGAAGATTACCCATTAAAGAATAATTAATAAGTTTTCCGAGGAGCAGCGGCATGGGGACATTCAAGGCCTTGTATGAGTCCATCGAAATGCAGTTTTTCGATTCTCTGACGAAAAAGCTCTCCAGCCTTTTTCTGCTGGTTGCCGTCAGTGGATTGCTGTACTGGATTGCCTTGAGCATTCGTGCAGACATCGTTCAGCAGTTACGCGGCGCACAACTGGACGCTGCCCTGCTCGGCCAGATTGAAGGCAGCCTGAACGGGCTCAGCAACGCCATCCTGTTCAGCACGCTGTTTACGCTGTTCATGGTCAGCTTCATGGTCTGGTATTTTCGCCACCTGATCGTGCGCCCGGTCACGCACATGACCAATGCCCTTGCAGAGATCGCCAACGGTGAAGGCGACCTGTCCAAAGACCTGCCCCTGCTGACCCACGACGAGATTCGTGTGCTGGCCAGCACCTGCAACCGTTTCCTGGGCAAGCAGCGGGAAATCATCAGCAACGTCCAGGCCCTGACCGTACACATCGCCGTTGAATCGGCACGCTCGCTGAAAAACATCAGCGACTCCAGCGACAGCGCCACCCATCAGGCACGCTTTGCCAAGGAAGTGATGGATCAGAGCAACATGGCGGTAGGCAATATCCAGGAGGTTTCCCAGCAGACCCAGGGCATCTCCAGCACCACCGCGCAGAACCTGAGCATGGCCCGCGACTCCTACGCCGAATTGCTGGAAGTCACCGGTAACATCAGCGAAATATCCAGCAGCCTCAATGAATTCGGCACTCTGGTGTCGGCGCTCAATCAGCGCTCGACGAGTATCAAGTCTATCGTGGGCCTGATCCAGCAGATTTCCTCGCAAACCAATCTGCTGGCGCTCAATGCGGCCATCGAAGCAGCCCGCGCCGGAGAAAGTGGCCGGGGCTTTGCGGTGGTCGCCGATGAAGTCCGCACTCTGGCGCAGAACGTCAGCAAAGCCACTGACGATATCTCGCAGAACATCGACGCCATGCTCAAAGAGGTGAGCTCTACCCACGAGCAAACCACACAGATCAGCCATAGCGCTCGGGAAACGCAAAAAGTCGTAGAACGCGCTTCGGGTCATTTCGAGAGCATGATCGGCGACTTCGAATCCACCAACGGCAAGCTCGCTGATATCGCCGAGCACATCCTGCAGTTCGCGGAAAGTAACACCGGGATCAACGACCGGGTAACGCAGATTTACGCCGACAGCCAGTCCATTGACCAACGCATGCAGCATTCAGCGACAGCAACCCGTGATCTGTCGGGCGTTGCCGAACGTGTGCAAACCATGCTCGGCAAGTTTGTGCTGGGCCATGGCGCGCTGGATGCCGCCATTACCCGCGCCAGCCAGTGCCGGGACATCTTGCAGGAGCGACTGGCAGAATTGCACCGCAGCGGGCTTAACCTGTTTGATCAAAGCTACAAGCTGATCCCCGGCACAGATCCCAAGCAGTACCTGACCAGCTACACCGAACGCTTCGCCCAGGTCTGCCAGGAAGAGTGCGACAAGCTGACCAAGGGCACCAAAGGCGGCAAGGTGTCTTTCATCGTCGACACCAAGGGTTACTGCCCGGTGAACAACAGCTGGGTATCCAAACCACCGACCGGTGACCGCGCCATCGACCTGCCGGTGTGCCGCAACAAACGCATGTTCTCCGACCCGATCGGCCTGCGCGCGGCGGGCAACACCCAACGCTTCCTGCTTCAAACCTACCTGCGCGACACCGGCGAAATCATGACCGAGATCGACGTGCCCTTCTTCTTCGACGGCCGCCACTGGGGCAACCTGCGGATGGGCTTTGATGCGGCGGTGTTGTTGGCGGAGTGATTGCTGATCAGTGGGTCACGGGAATTCCCGCCGCCGATTTTGATATTGCCCCATGATTTGAGCCGGTCGCTGGACCTGTGGGAGCCGAGCTTGCTCGCGATAAGGCGCATGCGATCTGAGGTCAATCGCGCTCATCCTTATCGCGAGCAAGCTCGGCTCCCACAATGCTAAAAACTGACGAATGAGAACAATTCCGTTACCCTGTGCGCACTTTTTTACGGCGGATATGTCGTGCTGCCTGCGGCCGATTCGTCCTCATCTCTCGGTATGGGTAATTCAATGCGCCTGTTCACACATCTCGCAGTCGGCGTCAGCCTGCTGCTAGCCGGTCAGACCCTGGCCTTCGCAACCACCTATCCAGTCACTGTCACCGACGTTGCCAACCGTCAGGTTGAAATCCCCGCCGAACCAAAACGCATCGTTTTGCAGGACGGCCGCGACCTGTTCACCCTGGCCCTGCTCGACCGCGCAGATCCGTTCCAGCGCGTTGTGGCGTGGAACAACATCATCAAGCGTTCCGATCCCAACACCTGGCAAGTCTTCGAAAACCAGTGGCCAAAAACCGCCAATCAAGCCACCGACATGAAATTCGGCGACGACGGTGATCTCAACCTCGAAGCCGTCGTGGCCGCTCGCCCGGACCTGCTGGTATTCCAGACCCGCGCCCGCGCTTCGCTGGAAAACGCCGGTGTGGCGCAGAAACTGGCCGCGCTGAAAATCCCGGTGCTGTTCGTCGACAGCGATCTGGAGCCGGTGGTCAACAGCCAGAAAACCGTAGCCCTGCTCGGTCAGGTGCTGAACCGCGAAGAAGAAGCCAAGGCCTACATCGATTTCTACAAATCCCGACTGGCTAAAGTCGAAGCCATCACTCAGGAACACAACAAGAAACCCTTGGTGTTCGTCGAAGCCAAAGCTGGCCAGGGCGGCGCATCGGCCTGCTGCTTCACCCACGGCGATGTGTACTGGGGCAAGCTTGTTCAAGCGGCAGGTGGCGTGAACCTCGGTTCGCAACTGCTGCCGGGCGCGACGGGCGACGTCACGCTGGAGACCGTATTGGGCAAACAGCCGGACGTGTACGTCATGACGGGCACCCAGTTCCCGGGCAATACCTCCGTCTCGCCACCATTTGGCTTCGGTGACAGCGTCAAACTCGACGCCATCCAGCGTCAGTTGAAGTTGCTGGAGCAACGTCCGGGCTTCGCTCAACTCAAGGCCAGCCAGAACGGTCGTGTTTACGGTGTCTACCATCAGTTCTACGCCAGCAGCTGGAACATTCTGGCAGTGGAAAACCTCAGTCAGGCGTTCTATCCGGACAGTGCCAGACAACTGGATGCCGACGCCAGCCTCAAGGCGCTGTTCGCCCTGACCGGTATCAAGGCAGTTCCTGCGATTCTGTACGCCCCTGCACCTGCTACCGGTAAATGACCCGCAACCATGACGACCTCTATCGGTAACGTTTCATCTGACACCAGCAGCTACCAGACCCGCTACACCCACACCGTGTGGAAGCGCACGGTGTTGCTGATCAGCCTGCTGGTGATCGCAGTGGTGGCTTTCATTGCCGACCTGATCGTCGGTTCAGGGACGCTGACGTTCGGTCAGGCCATGAGCGGACTGTTGCAGCCTGACAGCGTCGACGCCAGCACCCGCGTGATCCTCTGGGAGCTGCGCATGCCCATGACGCTCATGGCGGTGCTTGCGGGCACCTGTCTGGCGCTGGCCGGGCTGATGATGCAGACGGTACTCGACAACCCGTTGGCCGAACCCTTCACGCTGGGTATCTCTTCGGCCGCGGGCTTTGGCGCATCGCTGGCATTGGCTTTCAACTTTTCCCTCGGCAATGCCCTGCCGGGGTTCGGTGCCGACCTGTTGGTCACCGGCAACGCCTTTCTGTTCTCGTTGCTGACCGTGGGCATCATTCTGCTGCTGACCCGCGGCCATGTAGGCCTGCAAGCGATTACCCTGCTGGGGATCGCCGTGCACTTCGTGTTCAGTTCGTTGCTGGGTCTGGTGCAATACGTGGCCAGCGTCGATCAACTGCAAAGCATCGTGTTCTGGCTCATGGGTTCGCTGCTGCACGCGACCTGGAACAAGGTCACGCTGTGCGCAATTATCGCGGCAATTGCCATTCCGGTGGTGCTGGTTCAGGCCTGGGCGCTGACCGCACTGCGCAGTTTTGGTGAACAGGCGGTGGTGTTTGGTATTCCGGTGCGACGTATTCGGACTGTGATGCTGATGCTGGCTGCGTTGCTGGCCGGTGCGGTGACCTCCGTAGTTGGCATCATCGGCTTTGTCGGTTTGGTGGCACCCCACGTTGCGCGCTTGCTGGTGGGCGAAGATCAACGCTTCACCATCGGTGTGACCATTGCCTGCGGCATCATCTTCGTCACCCTCGCTTCGCTGGCCAGCAAGTTGATCGTGCCGGGCGCAGTGCTGCCCATCGGCATGGTGACTTCACTGATCGGCTTGCCATTCTTCATCATTCTTATCCTGCGCGACCGGAGACTGACTTCCCGATGAGCTTCTCCACTGCTGACTATCGCGTGACGATCCACGGCCGCACCATCCTCGACGGGCTGGCGGTGAAAGCCGAAGCAGGCCGTACCCTGGCGCTGCTGGGTGCCAACGGCGCGGGCAAATCAACGTTCATGAAAGGCCTGTGCGGGCTGACCAAAGCGCAAGGTTCGGCCACCATCGACGGCATCGATCTGCTGGGGTCATCTGCAGCGGTGCGCGCCAAACTGATCGGCTACGTCGCTCAGGATCTGGCACATCTGGACGTCCGTCTTTCCACCTACGAACTGCTGCTGCTCGCTCAGCACGGCAGCGCACGCGGCTGGGCAACCGGCAAGGATGCGCAGCGCAAAGCCAGTGAAATGCTTGAACTGCTGGGTTTGCAGCGTTTTGCCGAATGCCAGCCGGGGCAGTTGTCCGGGGGCGAGCGGCAGATGATTTCCCTGGCACTGGCTTTGGTCCGCAGCCCGCGCCTGTTGCTGCTCGACGAACCCACTTCCGCGCTGGACCTGGCCAACCAATTGCAGATTCTCGATGCGGTCAGCGCTTATACCCGCAAGGAAAACATCGTCACCCTGGCGATCTTCCACGACATGAATCTGGCCAGCCGCTACGCCGATGACACGTTGATGCTGCATCACGGCCGCGTTCACTGCAGCGGCCCGACGCGCAGCACATTGACCCCGGAAAACCTTGCCCATGTGTATGGCGTGGACTGCCGGGCGATCAGTGTCGACGACGGGGCTTTCACCGCGATTTATCCGGTGTCGGTGCTGCAAACCGCGAGCTGACATACTCTCTCTGTAGGAGCTGCCGAAGGCTGCGATAGCGTTTAACCTGACACACCGCTATCGCAGCCTTCGGCAGCTCCTACAAACACCGCGTCGCTGACAGAGAAAACACTTGGCGGCCGCGCAACGCACGACATGCCGTCCCTCCTCCCCTTTTCGCAATAAAGCGCTTCTGCGCCGCGCATTTGTGCCCGCTTCATTTCACGACATGCCAGTAAATTAAAGGCACGGTCCCGCAGAGCGACCGACAGCAAATCTCCAGCTCGCTCAAGAAATCTGCCAACCATCGGGGAGACCTTCATATGACAGCATCGAGTATCCGCAGCTTCAAACTGGCGAGTCTGGCAATCCTTACCGGCTGCGCCAATATGGCGTTTGCTGAAGACATCACATTTGTGTCCCAAGGCGGCGCTTATCAGGAAGCGCAAAGCAAGGCGATCCTCGAGCCTGCCGCGAAGAAACTCGGCCTTACGCTGAAACAGGACAGCTCGCCCAAAGCCTATCCCATCATCAAGACCCAGGTCGAAAGCGGCAAAGTCACCTGGGATGTGGTGGACCTGCCCACCGGCGACTGCGTTCGCGGCCAGCAGGAAGGCTTGTTCGAGAAGCTCGACCTGGCGCTGATCCCCAACGCAGCGCAATTGCCTGCGGAGCTCAAGGATGATTACAGCGTTGGCTACATCAGCTATTCCACCGTGCTGGCTTACCGCACCGACGCTTTCAAAGACGACAAGGCGCCGAAGACCTGGGCGGATTTCTGGGACACGAAGAAATTCCCCGGCCAGCGTTCATTGCGCAACCTGCCACGCCCGACCCTGGAAATCGCCCTGCTGGCTGACGGCGTCGCCCCCGACAAGCTTTACCCGCTGGATGTAGAACGCGCCTTCAAGAAACTGGAAGAAATCAAACCGCACATTGCGACCTGGTGGACATCGGGCGGCCAGTCCGCACAACTGATCAGCGACGGCGAAGTGGACATGATTCAAGCGTGGAACGGCCGCATTACAGCAGTGCAGGCCGACGGCGCCCCGGTCGCCTTCGATTACAACCAGGGTGTGCTGGAAACCAACTCGCTGTGCGTGCTCAAAGGCTCGCCACACAAGGTCGCGGCCATGAAATTCGTCAACGAAGCCATCGACGCAAAACTGCAGGCGGCATTGCCGATGATCATCGATTACGGCCCGCTGAATCCGGAAGCGTTCAAGACCCGCACGATTCCGGCAGAACGTGCTGCCAAGCTGCCTTCAGCACCGGAAAACATCTCACGCCAGGCTTTGCTGTCGGCCAAATGGTGGGCATCGGCAGACGGTATCAAGGCAGAGGAACGCTGGTTGTCGTTTGTGCAGAAGAAGTAAGGACTCTGCGCTCACCTGGAGCGGCTTCGGTCTCAATGGCATCACGCTGTCGTGAAACAAACATTGCCCCTGTAGGAGCGCACGAGCACCGCGAGGCCGCGATAGCGGTGCATCAGACAAGACG